>WFPG01000199.1 GCA_015487755.1 Acidobacteriota bacterium | reverse complement strand
GTCAACTATATTGTGGGATTTCTTTTTGAAAAACCCTATTTTTCCTTTGTTTGCCTTAAACCCTGTTTTAATTCGGTAATTGTTTCTCTTTTTAAAAAGCATTTCAATTGAATTGCCGTCAAGCTCTGTTTTCCCTATTCTTTTTAAAGTGTCTATAAGCATTGATTTTTTTAATTCAAGTTCGTATTTGTATGTGCAATGCCTGAAATCACACCCGCCGCATTCTTTAAATTTGCAGTCATTTTCAATTCTTTGAGGGGAAGGGGAGAGAATCTCTAAAACCTTTCCTTCAAAAAAGTGTTTTGAAGGGATTAGTTCAGCCTTAATCTTTTCACCGGGCAACACCCCGTCAATAAAGGCAATCTTCCCGTTTAGCCTTGCCAATCCCTTTCCGCCGAAAACTATTTTTTCTATCTCAAATGTTTTTACTTCTCTCATAAAATAAAAAAACCCCGAGAGACTCGGGGCTCGCTTAAAACTTTGCTTAACTTACTTCTTGTGGCAGGCGCTGCATTTTGTCGGGCCTGTCTTTTTGCCTGCTTTCTTTAACTTTTTATGGCAGGCAACACATGACCTGTCAGGGTTTCCTTTGTGGAAAGCGATAAAAGCCTTAGGAGCCTTGTCTTTGCCTTTCAATGTGTGGCAGTTTGTGCATTTCGGAGGTGTGTTTTTGCCGTCCCATGTGTGGTGGCACTGCTGACACTTGTACTGGTCAGAGTGAACCTTGTGCGGAAACTGTACCGCAGGCTTTTTGTTTTTCGCACCGTCAATAGTTACTTTGGTAGGCGGTGTTACCGCAAACAGAAATGTTGCAGTAAACAAAACCGCAACCAATCCCAATAATTTTTTCATTCTTCCCTCCTTTAGGGTTAATTTCCTCTTTTTAACACCCTTAACTTAGACGCACTGAATTCTCATAAATTATAATTTATTTTCTTCTAAATTAAAAGGAAAAAAGAAAAATGTGATATCCCTCTCGTTTTGTTTACAAATTATCTGGCATTGATTTTGCTATATACAAAGTGTGAATTTAATTTTCGGGAGGTGGAAAATGAAAAAACTTTTAGCGGTAATTTTAATGGTAACGGTTGCATTAACGGGATTTTCAAAAACAAGGCATTTAGGTAATTTCAGTTATATTAATACAGACGGCAAGATAAACATTGCGGTTAATGCCGTTGTAGCAGTAAAGTTTAACAAAAAGGCGTATCTTCCCTTTATCCTCTATTTAGGCTGCGATAAAGGGGTTAGCGCAACCATTGACAGAAGTTCTGTTGTGATGGAGTACAAAGGCAAAACCTATCACCTTCCTTCATACAAGGAATGGAGAGAAAATTACAACGAAGATGTTTATGACTTATCCCTTTTCTCAAGAGAGCCTGAGCATATTTTTCCTTCTGAAATGGACATATACCAGTTTCAGACAAATGTTGACTTTTATCCAGCAAGGAACGAGGGCGTTACTGTTACTAATGTTCTATCCGTAAGTTACAGAATAGGCGCTGTTACAAAGGTTTACTTTAAAAACCCGGGAATTAAAAGAGGCGATGTAATCAAAATCAAGGTTTTTGACAAAAACGACAAGTCAATCTACGGTGAAATTGAAATTAAGTTTTAAACTTACGAAAATAGTGTTTTCCAAGGGGGCGTAAAGCCCCCTTTTTTTATTTGCAAAAATCTATTATCCTAAAAATAAGGAGGTAATTATGAGTGTAAAGAGAGATGCGATTATAGATTTTTTAAACTCAATCTTTAAACCTGAAGAGTGGAAAGACTCTTCAATGAACGGGCTTCAGGTTGAGGGAAGCGACGAGGTGAAAGGTATAGCCCTCGGGGTTGACGCATGCCTTGAGTTGTTTGAAAAGGCAATGGAAGACAACCTGAATTTTGTAATAGTGCATCACGGTTTTTACTGGGGAAAGGTTTTCCCCATAACCTCATTCTGGAAAAAAAGGTTTAAATTCCTTCTTGAAAACGACATATCCCTTTACGCGTGCCATCTACCGATGGACGCAAACCCGACTATGGGGCACAATTCAACAATTGCCGAAAAATTGGGATTGCTCAATGTTTCCCCATTCGGGAAGTATCACGGAGACTTTATAGGCTTTTCAGGGGAACTTGGACAGGCTGAACACATTGACAGTTTAAAGGAAAAACTTTCTGATTTGTTTGATTACGGAATAAGGGTTTTCAAATTCGGAAAAGAGAATGTAAAAACCGTAGCCGTTGTATCAGGGGATGCCGCAACGGAAGACATACTGAAAGAGTGTGCAGAAAAGGGCATTGACTTGTTTATCACTGGGGAGACAAACCATGTCGCCTATCATGTAATGAAAGAGTTAGGCTTAAATGTCGCATTTTGCGGACACTATGCAACGGAGAGGTTTTCCCTGTTTGAACTTGAAAAAGTGCTGAAAGAGGAGTTTCAAATACCTGTAAAATTCTTTGAAATACCCACAGGGATGTAAAAATGGCAAAAACAACAGTTTCCGTTGTTTTAAGGCTATTGTGGTGGTTTTTAATGATATTCGGGGGAGCGGTTTTCTGCATCTATCTTGATATAAAAGATAAAAACCTGTTTTTCTCCCCGATTTTTCACATTGCAACCTTGATTCCCGGTTTAATAATTACCAAACTTGCCTTCAATGCCGCCGCTGTCGGTGGAAGGGAGTTGAAAAAGGGAAGAAGCGAAGGCACACCGAGGCTTGAAACGGATAAACTTGTAACAACAGGGATTTACTCCTGTATGAGACACCCTATGCTTTTCGGCCTTGCATTGCTTCCCATAGGCTGGGCTTTGATACTTGGAAGCCCTCATTTTATCCTTTACCTTGCGCCTATTGAAGCATTAAGCGTAATAATAATGGTGTTTACCCTTGAAG
>WFPG01000198.1 GCA_015487755.1 Acidobacteriota bacterium | reverse complement strand
TGATAATTGTAATACCCCTTGCTTTAATTAGCGTATATACGGTGCAAAAATCCAGACAGAAAACAATTGTAAAACACTTCTATCAATCCCTTACATTGATGCAAAAGGCGTACCCTTTTATTTCTTTTTCTTCAAGTAAAGATGAGTACTACAAAATGCTTGATAGTGCCGACATAATTTATAATGACATTCTTACCTATAAATTTAATAAGGCTGAAACGGGAATTAAAAAAATGGAGCAATTTGCTAAAGAGATTGTTGAAAAAAGAAAGAGTTCTTACATATCGGAAGCGCATATTTCCGAGTTTGTGGGTAATGTGCATATCTTAGGTGGCGGCAATACCTTAATAAAAGCTGAGATAGATACTAAAATTAGGGAAAAAGACATTATAAAGTGTGGGGCAAAAAGCGCCTGTAAAATAGGGTTTATTGACGGTTCGGTTTTTACTATAAAAAGCAATTCAACAGTGATGTTTGAGAGAATAAATGAAAATAAGAGTGAAAACCTTCTTGAAATAACAATTAAACTTTTAAGGGGAGCAATATCGGTTGAAACTTTAGGGTTAAGTGATTTTAATCAGGATTTTTCCATAAATGTTAAAGGGACGGTGGTCAAGTTTAAAGGAAATACATCGGCCGAGATTGAAATGAGAAATGCGGGAAAAGGTATTGCTGTATTTTGTTATGACGGCAATGTTAGGGTTATGGTAAACGGAGGAGATAAGATCTTTGATTTGCCCACAAGGTTGATGTGTAGAATAAATATTGATACCGAGGCTGTTTCAAAGTATAAAATCCCCCCTGCACCGAGGCCAGAAGAACCTATCAGCCTTTCAACAATTGACAAAAATTCAAGAACTAACATTGTGTTTAAATGGGCTCCTACCTTTAATGTTACAGGGTATTATTTTCAACTTGCAAAAGATAATATGTTTGCAAATGTGATTGTTGACAAATTCGGTTATAGCGGTACTACTTTAATTCTTCCTATGCTCGCTGAAGGGAAGTATTTCTGGAGAGTTGCCGCTATAAACAATGTAAATGAAAGAGGGCAATTTTCGGAAACAATTACTTTTACCGTTATCTCCGGTAAAACAAATAATTTTATAGACAATACTCCGCCGGAAGTAAAAATTGAAAAGATAAATGTTTTCGGTTCGGTTGTCATTGTGTCAGGCAAAACCGAGCCCGGTGCGACACTTATAATAAACAATCATCTTGTTGAGATTGGCAAAGACGGAAAATTCTCATATATCCAAAAGATGTATCAGAAAGGTAAAAATGCGATAAATATAATAGCAAGGGATGCTGCCGGGAATGAAACAAAGATTACAAAATATGCAATAATTACAGTTGATTGATAAAAAATAGATTAAATGTTATACAAAATTAAAAAAATCTCAATTAACTGTTGCAATGAAAGTATGTTTTACCTTATGATAATAAATGAAAAAGAAAAATTTTGGAGAAATATATGAGTATATTTAATCCTTCCAGCTGGTTAACTATATTTTCAAATGACCTTGCTATTGATTTGGGAACCGCAAATACCCTTGTATATATTAAAAACAAGGGGATTGTAGTGAGAGAACCTTCAATAGTCGCTATCAATAAAAGGAATAATAAAGTTGAGGCCGTGGGAAAAGACGCCAAAGAGATGTTAGGCAAAACCCCTGCAAACATTGTTGCTATAAGGCCTATGAAAGACGGGGTAATTGCCGATTTTGAGATTGCCGAGAGAATGCTTGATTACTTTATCAAAAAAGCACATAACAGAAGTTTCTTTTTAAGGCCGAGAATAATTATCTCAGTTCCTTCCGAAATTACCCAGGTTGAGAGAAAGGCTGTAAAAGAGAGCGCCCTTAAAGCAGGTGCTTCTGAAGTTTACCTTGTTGAACAGGCAATGGTTGCCGCAATAGGGGCAGGCCTTCCCATAGTTGAGCCTGTGGGTAATATGATTGTTGATATAGGCGGCGGGACAACAGATGTTGCGGTAATTTCCCTTGCAGGCATTGTTTACAGCAAATCATTAAGGGAAGCAGGCAATGCTATGGACGAGGCGATTATCACTTATGTTAAGAAAAAGTACAGGCTTCTTTTAGGTGAAAGGACGGCGGAAGAGGTAAAGATTAAGATAGGTTCCGCGTATCCTCTGGATAAGCCTCTTGAAATGGAAGTAAAGGGAAGGGATTTGGATTCCGGCTTGCCTAAAAGCATTGTGCTTACAGACGAAGAAGCAAGAGAAGCTTTAAAGCCTGTTGTGGATAAAATAGTTGAAACAATTAGAATAACCCTTGAAAAAACCCCCCCTGCACTTGCGGCGGACATTGTTGACAGGGGAATTGTCCTTGCAGGAGGCGGAGCGTTATTGAGAAACCTTGACAAAAAATTAAGGGAAGAGACGGGCTTGCCTGTATCCCTTGCCGAAGATCCGTTAACCTGTGTTGTTATGGGAACGGGTATGATGCTTACAAATATTGATTTGTTGAGAAAGATCTCTTTGGAAGAATAACAAGTCAGGTTTTTATAAAAGCAAGGATTCTGTCTATATTTTTAGAATAAAACCTTAATTTTATTTTGTTTACCAACATAAATTTAATGTTTATAGGCGGTTTTTTTAACTCTCTTTTGTCAATTTCAATCTCTATATACCTTCCCCACATATTTTTGCCTTCTTTTAAAAAATCCCTTACCCTCTTTTGACTTATAAACAGTATCTCTTTTTTCCTGTAAAAAATCCTTATTCCTTCATTGTCTATTACCAATGCTGTAGTTAACCATTGGGATTTACCGGGAAATTTAAATATAGTATCCACATCCTCTTCTGAAAACACAGGCATAATTCCCAAACTTATTATGTCTTCAGGCAGTTTTCCCATTCCTCTGGTGGCAAAAAATAAAATCAAAATCATTAAAATACCTATTATTGAAGGCAATCCTACTATGAAAAATTTTTCAGTCTGGCAAAGTATAAAATAGGTTTTCTTGCAAATCCCTTTAAGAGTGTTTTCTACTTCCGATAGGTTTTGAAACAACGGCCCGTTTTCCGTTTGTATGGACAAAATGATATTGTCAAAAATTTCTTTATACTTGGAAAAAGTGGCAGGCGCAAAAAAGTCTACATAAAACACGGTTTCTTTGTGTTGAAATATAAAAACATAATGGTTTAATTTGTTTTTGTGTTTTATAAAATAAAACCCTTTCCCAACCCCCTTTATTCTTGTTACAAATGCAAGTTTTGAAAGGTAAAACTTATGGGTATCAGGC
>WFPG01000197.1 GCA_015487755.1 Acidobacteriota bacterium | reverse complement strand
TTAGGGACACAAACAATATCACAATTTAAAGCAAGGGCAAAGTCTTCCGCAACATCTCTAACATCCTCTTCATCATCCATAAAAAGTATCTTTAAAGAAGAGAAATCAAAATTTTCCGGGCTTTTTTTAACTTTTTCTTTTATTGCAACCCCGCTTGGCTTACTCTTTTCTTTTAAATGCTCAATTTCAGTTTTTGTCTCTTCTTCAAAGGCATCTTTTACAGGTAAGAATATGTGAAAAACCGCTCCACCTTCCGGCTTGTTTTCAGCGGTAATATACCCGTCATGCTTGGAAATCACTGAATATGCAACCGCAAGCCCAAGGCCTGTACCGTATTTTTTTGTTGTAAAGTAAGGCTCAAAAATCCTTTCAAGTATTTCAGGCGGGATACCAGGCCCGTTATCTTCAACGGTTATATGAACATATTTAGTATACTTTTCTTTTAAAGGCAAAGATGGGTATTTTTTCTTATCATAGTCAAAATTTTCGGCTTTTACTATTATAGTGCCCCTATCTTTCAAAACATCTCTTGCATTTGTAAAAATATTGTTAAAAACCTGCTCTAATTGAGTCGGGTCTGCTTCAATTGGATAAATATCAGGAGCAACGTCAAGCACAGTTTTAATAGAAGTGCCGGCCAGAAACAAATCAACCATATTTTTAAGAAATTCTCTTAAGTCATCTATCTTCTTCTTAATGGGAGCTCCGCCTTTCGCAAATGTCAACAATCTCTGAGCAAGCCCCGTTGCCTTTTTAAGCGAAACCTGCGCCCTTTCAAGCACAGGTTTTAAGTCATCAGGGGATTTTATTAAAGCAAGTTCTATATTTCCCTGCAAAACCTGAAGCATATTGTTAAAATCATGTGCAATTCCCGCCGCAAGGGTAGCAAGAGATTCCAATTTCTTTTGTTTGACTATCTCCCTTTTATAAATCTCATGCTCGGTAATATCGCTAATTACTATTATTCCGCCTAAAACCCTTTGTTCTATTTTTACAGGTGAACCTGACACGGAAACATAGATTTTATCGCCATTATCCTTAAAAAGAAAAAGGTCGTCATTCTGAAACCCTTCCAGAATCTCTTTAAAACTTAAAGATATTTTCTTAATATCTTTACTTCCCAATTCGTCTTCGTAGTAAAAAGTTAGAACATCATTACAATTCTGGTTTTCCATCTCTTTTTCGGACTTTCTGAATAACCGCTCGGCAGCCTTGTTTACTATTTTAATCCTTCCCTTTTCATCTAAAACAACTACCCCTTCTGCAATACTTCTTAGTGTAGCAGCAAGCCTTTCCTTTTCTTCCTTTAAACTTTCCTGATAAACCTTTCTTGGGGTAATATCTATTGCCGTTCCCAGCGCTAACTTTCTATTCGCAAGTTCAACATGGTCAGCCACAAACTCTACCCACCTAATCTTCCCGTCCTTACGTACCACTCTGAACTCATACGATTGAGGAGTCTCTTCCCCCTCAATCCTTTTCAAGCCCCTGTTTTTTACAAGTGCCTGCTCTTCCGGATGTACAACCTCCCAAAAATGCATTTTAAGAAGCTCTTCTTTGGAATAGCCGAGAATCTGACATGTAGCCGGATTTACATATTCAAAATACTCACTATAAAGAAAAACAGCCGCTTTTGTATTCTCGGCAAAAGCCCTGAATTTTTCCTCACTTTCTTTCACCTTTTGCTGCAACTTAACCTCTTCATCTATATCAAGCACAAGCCCGACAAAGTATCTCTCCCCTTTCAAAACAACGGAACTTAACCTGACAAAAATCCAGAATACCCTACCGTCTTTGGCTTTAGCAAGCCATCTAAAAGAACTACCCCCTTTTTCAAGGGCTTCTTCAAAGTAAGTTTTCATAAGGTTTTTGGTAAAAGTCTCATCGCTTAATTCAATTGCATTCATCCCTATCAATTTATCTTCAGAATACTTAAACATCTTTACAAAACTTTCGTTTACCTGCAAAATATTGCCTGATAAATCCATCAAAACAAACCCGTCAGGCATTGATTCAAGCAAAACCTTCAACTCTTCGTTAACTTCTTTTAAGTCTTCCTCCCTGCTTTTTATCGCTTCTATCATTCTTTCTATCCTTGTTAAAAGCTTGCCGAATTCTTTAAACTTAATGTCTTTCTCAATAATATTAAATCCGTACTCCCCTTTCTCAACCCCCTCAATAGCCTCACTTAAAATATTAAGCGGGACAAGTATGTACTCCTTTATTAAATACCTGCTGCCGAAAACAAGAATTAAAGCAAGCACGCTTATTAAAGCCAGCATTAAGAAAACAAAGTTATCAATAAAATCTTTCAAAACTTCTTTTGAGTAAACAATTTCAACGCTTCCTATTTTCTCACCGTTAAACATTACCGGATAAATAATTTTTTCATGTAAATTGGAAAGTGTAATAGTTCTATAACACGGCGCCATCTTAGAAGCAACCGTTTTTCCAGATTCGTCTAAAACAGTAACAGCACAAACATCCTGTTCGTTTAGAAATACCTGAGCATATTTGCTTATTGAATCAAAATCATAACTCCAGAGTGGATATGCAATAACCTCTGCAAAGGATTTGGTATTGGTTTTTATTGTCTTGATATAATTGGTTTTCTTTTTAGTGTAAGATATCCCCATAAAAATAAACCCGCTTATTGTAAACGCAAGAAAGATTTGAATAAGGTATGCTATAGAAAATTTATTCAGAATAGAAGGGGCACTGTTCTTATTCA
>WFPG01000196.1 GCA_015487755.1 Acidobacteriota bacterium | reverse complement strand
TCGCTGTTCTTTGAAAAGTTTGACCCCGTAGCTCAGCTGGTAGAGCATCTGCCTTTTAAGCAGAGGGTCGCTGGTTCGAGACCAGCCGGGGTCACCATTTCTTATGCGTCCCCATCGTCTAGCCCGGCCTAGGACACCGCCCTTTCACGGCGGCGACAGGGGTTCAAATCCCCTTGGGGACGCCATTTTTTTATCCCCACAAAAATTCATAATCCCTAATCGCAATACCAGGCTTTTCTTGTCCACGGCAAACCTGCTTTACCGTTTACAGGTTTTGCAAGCAATGTCTGGTATAAACCTAGTTTATTTACTGAAAACTGATACGAACTTGCCGCAAGGTATAAACGCCACACCCTGTACCTTTCAACGCCCGCCTCTTTGATTGCCGCATCGGCGAATTCTTCAAGGTTTTTAACCCAGAGCGCCGTTGTTCTGGCGTAATGCTCCCTTAAATCCTCAACATCCCTTATTTCAAACCCTGCATCTTCGGAAAAAACGGAAATGAGTGATATAGGCAATAACTCTCCGTCAGGGAAAACATACTTTTGAATAAACTCAGACCTTGGCTTGCCGAAGTCCAATTTATTGATGGTAATTCCGTGATTTAAAAACAAACCCCCTTCTTTTAAAAGATTGTATGCGTGCTTCATGTAAATCGGGTAATTCTTTTCTCCCACATGCTCAAACATTCCGACGCTTACTATTTTGTCAAACTTATCGTTTTCGTCTAAATCCCTGTAATCCCTGAATTCCATTTTGCACCTATCTTCAAGCCCTTCCCTTTTTATCCACTCATTGGCAAACTCATACTGGTTTTTGCTTAAAGTAATCCCCTTTGCGTAAACACCGTAATTCTTTGCGGCATGGATAATCAATCCGCCCCAGCCTGCACCTATGTCAAGCAGTTTTTCACCCTCTTTTAAATAGAGTTTTTTGCATATGTAATCCATTTTCTGAATCTGGGCAAGGTGAATATCCTCTTTTCCTGTTTGAAAATACGCGCAGGAGTATTGAAGGTTTTTGTCTAAAAATATTTTGTAAAACTCGTTTGAAACATCGTAATGATAGGAAATTGCCTGAGCGTCCCTCTCCTTGCTGTGCTTTTCTCCCTTTAACTCGGCGTGCATTTTGGCATAAGGCTTTTCCCTTTTGGGCAATTTTCTTAAAAGGTTAAAGAGTGCCGCTTTCTCAATTAACCCTATGTCTTTGTTAATTAAATACTCCGCCATAGGGAAAATGCCATAGATATCCCCCTCAATGTCTATGTCCCCGTAAATATAACTTTCCGCAAGGGACAACTCAGAAGCGTCCATAAACATCTCTCTCAATGACCAGGGGAAATTGATTTTAATAATGGTATCCCTCTTGTCTCCCAAAACCTCTTCTCCGTTCCACAACACAAACAAAGGCTTTCTGTCAAAACCGCCTAATAACTTTTCAAGAAACTCCCTTGCAACGGAGATATATTCACTATTTTTCTTTCCCATATTCACCTCCGAAGGCAAAAAATTGTTAAAGAATTGATTAAAAAGACTTTCTTAAAATCTATTATATCCCAAAAAAAAATTTGCAACACCTTTTGTGATAAAATTTAAAAAAAATTAAGGGGGAATTATGAAGTTAGCGGAAAAGATAAAGTATCAGGTTCCGATAAAAAGTGTTTTTGAAAAATTAGGAATTAAAGAAGGGGCTCTGGGATACCTTTGCCCTTACCACAACGACAAAACAGGGAGCTTAATGGTTAAAGAAACCGATAACACCTTTTACTGCTCTGTCTGTAAGGCTTCGGGAGACCAGATAGAGATTACAAAAAAGGTTAAGGGAATGGATTTTGACGAAGCGGTAAGTTTTTTAGCAAAAGAGTTTGAGATTGAAAAGGATAAAAGTGAAGGTATATTGGACGCTTGGCTTTCAAACAGGGAAGAGAAAGAAACCCTTGAAAGTGTATTCGGGAAGGAGACAGAGGGGAAAATAATAGACAAAGACATTGAGGTTTACTCATACATTATTGAAAACTCATCTCTTTCTTTCATACATCAGGCATTTTTAGAGAGAAAGGGCTTTGAAAAGGACTTAATAGGCTCAATAGGGTTTTGCTCAATTGAAAAGCCTCACATTTTTGTAGAAGAATTAAAGGACAAATTCGGGATTGAAGCACTTGATAATGCAGGGCTTTTAAACAAAAAGAGGGAGTTTGCATTTCAAAAAAACAACCTACTAATCCCGTTTTTTGAAGATGATAAGGTTATCTTCCTTGCAGGATGGGATATTTCAGGGGGAAGGTATGAGTTTGTTTTCCCCCACCACAAAGAAAAGCAAACCTTTATCCCGAAATTTGAAATCAAAAACGAGGTTTACATTACCGGAGACTTCAGGGGGTGCTTCGCATTTTTAAAAAAAGGGTGCTTTTCCGTTTCCGCCTTCGGGAATTTCAATCCCCTTTTAAGTTTTAAAGACAAAAAGATATTTGTCTGCGGAGATAAAGACGAGAGGGGCAAGCAGTTTAACAGAAAGATTATAAAATTCTTTGCAGAGCACGGAATAAATTACACCCTCGGGGGATTTGAAAACTGCTTTCTTGACTACCTTGATTACCTTACTTTTAAAAGAAAGTAATACCTTTCTTGCATTTCAGGGGTTTTAACATATAATCTTAAAGCGGCTTTTTGCCGAAAAAACTTTCAGGAGAACTATGTATTCCTATTCCGATTTAATAAAGGTAAAAAAACCGGGGCAGTACACGGGGGGAGAGTTAAACTCAATCTTAAAAAACCCCAAAAATAAATTAAGGGTGCTAATAGCCTTCCCGGATTTATACGAAATCGGTATGTCCTATACGGGGCTTCACATACTTTACGGCTTAATAAACAGGGAAGAAAACTTTTACGCAGAAAGGGTATTTGCACCGTGGATTGACTTTGAAAAGATATTACGGCAAAAGAAAACCCCTCTTTTATCCCTTGAGACAAAAACACCTATGAATGAGTTTGATGTAATAGGCTTTACCTTTCAATACGAATTAACATACACAAATTTTTTAAATATGCTTGATCTGTCAGGCATTCCTTTAAGAAGCAAGGAGAGAAAAGGCTTTCCCCTAATTATGGCGGGGGGCCCCTGCGTTTCAAACCCGGAGCCTATTGCTCCCTTTGTTGACTTCTTCTACATAGGGGAAGCGGAAACACACCTGATTGAAGTCTTAAACAAGATTGACGAAATGAAAAAAGCGGGGAAAGGAAGAAAGCAGACACTTGAAATGCTTTACGAGTACGATTTTATCTATGTTCCCGAATTTTCAAAATACAGAGAAACAGAATTCTTTTCAATCCCTCAATACCCGAAAAATGTGAAGAGGACTTACCCCCTTTACTTTAATGAAAGCGACTTCCCTGAAAAAGCAGTCCAGCCAAATGTCCAGATTGTTTACGACAGGGTTACCCTTGAGATTTCAAGGGGCTGCGACGAAGGGTGCAGGTTCTGTCAGGCAGGCTATATTTACAGGCCTCAAAGGGAGAGAAACCCTGAAGATTTAATCAAACAGGCAGACAACTTACTGAAAAACACCGGGCAAGACGAGGTATCTCTGACTTCATTAAGCGCAACCAATTACCCAGGCATTGAACTCTTAATTGAAAAACTTATGAAAAAGTACTCTGACGAGAGAATTTCACTATCCCTTCCCTCAATAAGGGCTGATAAATTCAAAGACGAATTTGCAATTTTCATAAAAGAGGGAAGAAAGACAGGCTTTACAATTGCCCCTGAAGCGGGAAGCGAAAGGTTGAGAAAAATAATAAACAAAAACCTGAAAGAGGAAGATATCTTTTGGAGCGCAAAAACGGCATTTGAAAACGGCTGGGACCATATAAAGTTTTACTTTATGATAGGGCTACCCTTTGAAGAGTATGAAGATTTAGAGGGCATTGTCAGGGTCTGTGAAAATAGCCTTCAGTTTGCAAAAAGGGGGCATGTGGTACTTTCGGCGTCAACCTTTGTTCCCAAGCCTCACACCCCCTTTCAATGGGTAGGGCAAATTGACTTAACCGAAACAATAAACAGGCAGGAATATATTAAATCGCTGGTAAAGACAAGAAGGATAAGGTATAAATTCCACCAGCCTGAAATGTCAATACTTGAAGGGATTATGTCAAGGGGGGATGTAAAGGTTTCCGATGTAATAGAAACGGCGTTCAAATTAGGGGCAAGGTTTGACGGCTGGAGCGACACCTTTGACTTTTCAATATGGGAAAAGGCTATAAAGGAGCATAACTTAAATTTAGAAAGGTATTACAAAAACCTACCCGAAGACACTCCCCTGCCATGGGATTTTATAGACATAGGGATTAGAAAAAACTTTCTTTTAAGAGAGTATGAATTTGCAAAGCAGGGCAAAAATACCGAAATGTGCATAGATTTAAAATCCTGTAATGCCTGCGGGACCTGCCAGGGGGCATACTTAAAAGAAAGATTTGAAAAAAGGCTTGAGTTTTACAAAAAACTGAAAAAAGAACTTAAAAAAGAGATTAACAAAGACAAAGAAACAGAAGAAAAAGAGAGGTATCATTACCTTTTCATATTCAGCAAAAAGGGGGAAATGAAGTTTATATCCCACCTTGACTTAATAAGGGTTATTCAGAGGGGTTTAAGGATTAGTAAATTGCCCATTGCGTTTACAAAAGGCTTTTCCCCAAAGCCGATTTTAACCTTTTCTCCCGCCCTTGAATTGGGGATAGAGGGGGAAAACGAGATGTTTGTGGTTGAAATGACCGAAAAGGTAGACATAAACGAGGCTATATTCAAGATAAACAAAGGGCTTCCCGACGGGACAAGGCTTAAAGAGGGCAAGATAATCCCCTTTGAAAAGAGAAAGTTTTTATCAAAAAAGTGCAAACTCTTTTATCTAATTGATGCAAAAGATAAACTAAAAGTTAATCCTCAATGGGAAAACAAAACAATGGCCAAAAAAACAAAAAGGGGATTTAAAGAAATCAGGATAAAGGATTATGTTAAAAGGATAAGCAAACTATCGGATACAGCATTTCTCATTGAAAGCGAATTTGCCCCAGAGAAAGGAAGTGTAAAGATAACCGAGATTGCACCTTTAATATTTGAGAATATAAACCTTGACAATGTTATAATTAAAAGACAGAAATTAGAATACGGAGAACTATGACTAAAGAAATTTTGGTAAACTCAACAAACCAGGAAACAAGGATTGCTTTAATAGAAAACAATAAACTTGTAGAAGTGTTTGTTGAAAGAAAGTTTAATAAAGGGATTGTAGGCAATATCTACAAAGGAAAAGTAACAAAGGTTTTACCGGGAATGCAGTCTGCATTTGTAAACATAGGGCTTGACAGGGACGCATTCCTGTATGTGGGGGATATATCGGAGAATATACTCAACATTGAAGAGTTTATAGACGAAGAAAACATAACTGAAGAGGAAAAAACCACAAGCCAGTCGGATGTCCATATTGAAGACTTGTTAAGGGAAGGACAGGAAATTCTTGTCCAGATTGCAAAAGAGCCTATAGGGACAAAAGGGCCAAGGATTACCGCACACATAAGCCTTCCGGGAAGGTATCTTGTTTATATGCCTACCATTTCCCACATAGGGGTTTCAAGAAAGATTGAAGACGAAAATGAGAGGGAAAGACTAAAAAACATAATGGAAAAGATAAAAAAGGGTACAGGCGGCTACATTGTAAGGACTGCGGCAGAGGGAATGGACGAAGAAGCCTTAAAGCAAGATGTTGAACTTTTGCAAAAGATATGGAAAGAGATAATCCAGAAAACCGAAACATCAAGGGCGCCCCGCCTGATTTACGAAGAGTTGGGGCTTTTAGAAAAGGTAATTAGGGACTACTTTACAGACGACACTACATTAATGCTTGTTGACAATGAAACCGCATACCAGCAGGCTATTCAGTTTTTAGACAAAATAAACGGCAGATGGATAAACAGGGTAAAACTTTACACAAAGAAACAGCCGATATTTGAGTTATACGACATTGAAAGCCAGATTGAAGGGGCGTTGCGCTCAAAAGTATGGCTTAAATCAGGGGGCTACATTGTTATAAACCAGACTGAAGCACTTGTTTCAATTGATGTTAACACCGGAAGGTATATAGGCAAAAAATCCCTTGAAGAAACGGTTTTCAAAACAAATAAAGAGGCGGTTTCGGAGATTGTAAGACAAATCAGGTTAAGAAATTTAGGGGGAATAATTGTTGTTGATTTTATAGACATGGAAGAGGAAGAGCATAGAAAAGAAGTGCTTGAACTTCTTGAAACTGAATTGAAAAAAGATAAATCAAGAACAAATATACTGACAATTGAAGAGATAGGGCTTGTGGCAATTACAAGAAAGAGGGTAAAGCAGTCCCTTGAAAGGGAATTGACACAGGTTTGCCCGTACTGTCGGGGAACGGGAAGGGTAAAATCAATACCCACCATTATCCTTGAAATCCAGAGGGAAATAATAAACAGAATAGTGATAAACTACGACAGGGATATAACAATCAGGGTTCACCCGTACATAGGGGAATACCTGAAAAACGACAATTACTTTATAGTTAAAGAGTTAACAGAATACTTTAATGTAAGAATAAATGTGAAGGAAGACCCGAACCTTCATTTAGAGGAGTACGACATTGTCTTTAATTAACGAGAAATTCTCAATTGCACTGGGAAGCGGCGGAGCAAGAGGGCTTGCACATATAGGCATTTTAAAAACATTAAGGGAAGAAGGCTTGCAAATAGAAGCAATATCAGGCACATCAATGGGAGCCGTAATAGGGGCTTTCTTTGCCGCAGACAAAATAGACGAGGCAGAAGAATATTACCGCAGCATAAAGGTAACTGATGTTATATTCAACTTTGACCCTATATTCCCCACATCTGGCTTAATAAACGGCAAAAAGGTTATGCAAATGCTAAGGGATGTTATAGGGGATATATATGTTTTTGACACTAAAATCCCATTTTACCCTGTGGCAACCGATTTAGACTCGGGGGAGCCTGTGGTTTTGCAGGACTGCAAACTGTGGGAAGCAATAAGGGCGTCCATATCCATCCCGGGATTATTCAAACCTTTTAAGATAAACAACAGGTACTATGTTGACGGGGGAATAACAAACCCTGTCCCTGTTAATGTGTTAAAAGAAAGGCATAAAGGCACAAAAACAATTGCGGTAAACCTTAACTTAAAGCCTACAGATTACAAAAGGGCATGGATTAAAGAAACAGACAGTGAAACAGGCTTTCTGCTTAACAAATTCCCGAGGCTTAAAAGGCTTGCAAGAAGGGTTGGAATTAACGGAAGAAACAAAAAGGAAAAAGACCCTAACATACTCCATGTTTTAAACAGGACATTCCACATTGTTCAGTACGAACTTGCATGGAGAAGCCTTGAATTTGACAAGCCTGATTACCTTTTAACCCCAAACCTGAACGATGTTGTTTTTATAGAATTTCACAAAGCGGACAAATCAATATCTGAAGGGGAAAGGGTTGCAAAAGAATTTATTGAAAGATTAAAGAAGGACTAACACGGGTCTAAAAATATATCCCTGTTTGCAATATCGGAGAGTTTTATAACCTCAACTTCTTTTCCCTTTTTCTCAAAAATCCTCTTTCTCCAATCAAGGTTTTCAAAAGGCTCTAAAAATAGCCTTAACTCAAAAGCATACTTTAAAACATTCTCTGTCGGCTTTTCTTTGTAAAAAACAAAACCTGTTTTCAAGCCATTCCTTTCAATGTGCTTTTTCACGCTGTCTAAATCAAAAATGCCTACCTTTTCGCCGTAAAATAGAAAAACCTTTCCCCCGCTTTCTGCGTCTTTAAACATCTTTCTATAAATTAGGGAAGACTCGCAACCGCAATAATCCTGCCTGTACAGGTTTAACTTCTTTCCCTCTTCAACAGACCTTTTAAACCCGTCATTTTTCTTAAAGTTTGAGGGCATATACTCAACACCGTACTTTTCCGCAATTTTTTTGCCTATTTTATTTATCTTTTCAAAATCCTTGTGGGGTGAAACGGTCAAAACAGTGGCAAATACATCGCATTTTAACTCTTTGGCCTTTTTTGCGCTGTCTTCAAGCCTCATTGAAAGGCAGAAATCACACCTCTTTGATTTTTCGGGAAGGTAGTAAAGTTTTTCCGCTGTTTTGACAAAGTCCTCGTAATTGTAATCTCCGACAACCAACTTATACCCTTTAGCCTCTGCCACCCTCTCCATTTCTCTCTTTCTCTTTTCATACTCTTCTCTCGGGAAAATATTCGGGTTGTAAAAGTAGCAGACTACCTCGTAATCTTCAGAAAGTTTCTCAGGAATGTAAACCCCGTCAGGGGCGCAGCAAATATGCAACAACAACCTCTTTTTCATAGCAACAAAATTATATCAGGTAAAAAAGGGAAAAACAAAAGCGGACAGGATTTCAAAAAGAATTGTATTATAATATTTAAGTAAAAAACAGGGGGGAAAATTATGCTTCAGGTAGAATGCTCAAATATAACCTATCGGGAAGCCTTGACCTTTGGTTTGATATACAC
>WFPG01000195.1 GCA_015487755.1 Acidobacteriota bacterium | reverse complement strand
ATTTTAAACAGCGAGCCTTCTCTTTTTGAAAATGTCCAGAAACTATATCTTGCAGTTCAATCATTGTCTTCCTTTAAAGAAAACCTTAACCCATATTGCACGGAAATTGAAAACTTTTTGCAAAATTTAAAAGAACTTGACATTGAATTGGGAGAGATATCCTACTCGCTTGAAACAGACAATATATCTCTGGACGACATAGAAAATAGGCTTTACCAGATTGAAAAGGTGCAGAAAAAGTACGGGGAGACCTACAAAGAGATAATGGAATTCCTTAAAAAAGCGGAAGAAGAACTCTCAACGCTGGAGGAACTTGACTTTAAACTTAAAGAGCAAAAGGCAAAGGTAAAGGAAGAAACAAAAAAATACATTAAAATAGCCGTTGAATTAAGCAAAAAAAGGAAAGAAACCTCAAAGAAGTTTGAAAAAAAACTAATAGAAGAACTCAGGCAATTGGCTATGAAAGATGTTGTAATTAACTTTAAAATAGATACCGCGTCAATACCTGAAAGGGAAGAGGAAATATTAGAATTCTCACCCTCACCTAACGGCATTGATACGGGGGAAATCTATATATCGCCTAACATTGGGGAAGAGCCGAAACCCCTTGCAAAGATTGCTTCAGGCGGGGAACTTTCAAGGGTAATGCTTGCAATTAAGGTTTTAACCCACGACAACCTTAACAAGTTAACGGTGTTTGACGAAATAGACACGGGTATAGGGGGGGAAACCGCTTTCTACATAGGAGAAAAACTGAAAAAACTCTCTAAAAACAGGCAGGTTTTGTGTGTAACCCACCTTGCCCAGATAGCCTCAAAAGCGGATAACCACTTTTTTATAGAAAAGATAGTGTTTGAAGGCAGAACCAAAACAGTGGTAAAATTGTTAAATAAGGAAGATAGGGTAAAAGAAATAGCAAGAATGTTAGGGGGAGATAAATTTTCCGAAACCTCTTTAAACCACGCAAAAGAACTCTTAGGGGGAATAAATGAGTAAGGCTTTAAGTGTTTTAATAATAATTCTTTTAATACTTTTAATCCCTTTTACCTACTTTTCATTAAAACAGGTAAAGGTAGGCGAGGTAGGGGTTAAAACAAGGCTTTTGCCTGTTACGGGGAAAAGGGGAATAAGCAAAAAAACCTTGAAAACAGGTTTGTATTTAATAATCCCCTTTGCCGAAAAACTGGACAAATTCAATGCAAGGATTCAAAAGTTAGACTTTGTCGCCCCTGAAAATATGAAAAGAAAGAAAAACAACCAGAACATCTATGTTCAAACAAGCGACGGAACCTTTGTTTATGTGGACGCAACTTTGCTTTTTAAAGTTGATGAGAACAATGCATACAAATTGCTTGCCACACTGGGGCATAATTATGTAGAGAAAAAGGTAAGACCTGAGTTTATAAGCGTTTTAAAGGCAAAGTTGGGGGAATTAAAAGCGGAAGACTTTTTCAACCCCGAAGTTAGAGAGGCAAAAGTCAAAGAGGCATTAACCGAGTTAAACAACAGGTTAAAAGAAAACGGAATTAAAGCGGTTAACATACTTGTAAGGGATTACTTTTACTCGGAAGATTACGAAAAGGCAATTAAAGAGAAAAAGATAGCAGACCAGATTAAACTTTTAAATAAAGTAAAAACAATTGCCGCCCAGAAGTACGCCGAATTGAAAAAAACAGAGGCTTACGGAGACGCACTGGCAAACATTGAACTGGAAAGAGGGAATGCTGAAGCAAAAAGGATTCTGGCAGATGCCGACAATTACCTGAAAATGAAACAGGCTGAAGCAAAAAAAGAGATAGAAACAGCAAAGGCAAAGGGAGACGCTTTAATACAAAAGGCATTTGTGGGACAGGGCGGAAAAAACATAGTAGGGCTTGAAATGGCTGAAGTTTTAAAAGGGCTTGATAAAATAATAATCCAGTCAGGCGGAAAAAAGGGAGTTAACCCTCTTGATGTAAACTCTTTACTTAAACTGAGCGGGGTGAAAAAATGAGAAAAGCAATATGGATAATAATAATTTTAGGATTTTTAGGAATCTACTTTTACACCTGCTCAATACATGTTGATACCGACGAAGTAGGGGTTAAAATTGTGTACCTTAACCCTTTCGGCAAAACAGGGGTTGTGGAAAAGGCTTACGGAACCGGATACCATTTCTTTTTCCCCCCTTTCACAGGGTTTACAAAAGTAAAAAAACTTGAGCAAAGGCTTGACATGGAAGCCCGCAAAAAAGAAAAAGATAAATGGGTGGGCAATGACTTAAAGTTAAAAACATCAGGCGGAAACGATGTGTGGGTTGACCTTATAGTTACCTGGAAAATAATCCCCGAAAAGGCTTACCTCTGTGTAAAAGAAGTAGGAGAAGACACTTCAAAAATCCAGACAAACATTATAAAGCCTGTTACAAGGGCGGCTTTAAGGTTTTACCTGGGGAAACTAACAAGCGAAGAGTTTTACGAAGCGAAAAAAAGGGAAGACGCAGTTAAAAAAACAAAGGAATTCCTTAACAAAGAACTGGAAAAAGTCGGGTTGAAAATAACCGACATTCTTTTAAAAGATTACAGGTTTAACGAAAGGTACCAAAACGCAATAGAGCAGAGAAAGGTTTACGAGCAAAAAACTCTTGAATACATTGCATTAACCAAAGCGGCTATGGAAGACGCAAAAAGAAAGCAGTTTGAGGCTAAAGCAGAGGCAAACAAGGTTATAGAAAAGGCAAAAGGGGAATTGGAACAGGCAAAATTAAAGGGAGACGCAATACTCTACGCAGCAAAGAAAAACGCCGAGGCTTTGTATGAATTGAAAAAAGCGGAAGCATCGGCACTAATGGAATTAAACAAAGCCTTAAGCGGAAACGGGGGAGAAAACCTTGTGGCTAAAAGGCTTGTTGAAAGCCTGAAGGGCAAAGAGATTACAATAATTCCCGTATCGGACAACGGCACTGTTTCTTTTGTTGATATAAATTCACTTCTTTCAAACCTTGCGGCATCAAAAGTAATAAAAAAGATAGAAGAAAAAAAAGTTGCACAAAAAGAAAATAAAAATGTGGAGAACAATAAAAAAGAACAAAAAACAGGAGACAAGAATGAAAACGGCTCAAAGGAGAAAAAACAATAATGTGTGTAATAGCAGTTTATCCCGGTTCATTTGACCCAATAACTTACGGGCATATTGATATAATTGAAAGAGGTTCAAAACTATTTGACAAAGTTGTTGTGGCTATTTTAATCAATCCCAATAAAACCCCTCTTTTCACTGTTGAGGAAAGGCTTGAAATGATAAAAAAATCCCTTATACACCTGCCTCAAGATAAAATTCAAATATCAAGTTTTTCAGGCTTGCTTGTGGATTATGTAAAAAAAATCAATGCAAAGGCAATTTTAAGGGGGATAAGGGCTATATCAGACTTTGAATATGAATTTCAAATGGCTTTAACAAACAGAAGGCTTTTAAAAAAGGTTGATACCGTTTTTATGATGCCTGACGAAAGGTACTCTTACCTTTCCGCAAACCTTGTAAGGGAAATCGCATCTTTCGGCGGCGATATTTCCCATTTCGTGCCGCCTCATGTTGAAAAAAAATTAAAAGAAAAATTCAAAAAAGGGGAATAGAATGTTAGACATAATCGCAATGGCAAAACACTCCGGGCTTGTTTCAAGGCTTGTAATACTTGTCCTTTTAATACTTTCAATAGGCTCTTGGAAGATTATTATCCAGAAAATTTTACAATTTAAGAAAGCGAGGCAGCAGTCTAAAGAGTTTTTAAAGATTTTCCGCACATCGAACAAGTTTAACGAAATAAGGGAAGCCTGCAAGCCTTTTATCTACAGCCCCCAGGCAGGGTTATTTATAGCAGGTTTTTCAGAATTATCCTTTCAATTAAAAAACCAATCCACTATTGCGGGGAAGCCTAAAATAAAAAGCCTTGATTCAATAGCAAGGGTGCTTGACAGGGCAAAGATTGTAGAGGTGGGAAGGTTTGAAAAATCCTTAAACTTTCTTGCAACAACGGCTGCCGCAGCGCCGTTTGTAGGGCTTTTCGGCACAGTCTGGGGAATTATAGACGCATTTCAAGCAATAGGAATCCACCAGAGTGCTTCTTTAGTTGCAGTAGCACCCGGAATTTCAGAAGCGTTAATCACAACTGCGGCAGGTTTAATTGTTGCAATCCCTGCATTGTGGGGGTACAACCATTTTATAAACCAGATAAAGGACATATCGGCAGAAATTGAAGACTTTACCCTTGAATTTTTAGGCATTGTTGAAAGGAATTTTTCATAATGGCCGGAACACCCGACAGCAACAAGGGAAGACAACTTGCGGAAATCAATGTTACCCCGCTTGTTGATGTAGTGCTTGTGCTTTTAATTATATTTATGGTTGCGGCGCCTATGATGAAAAGCGGAATTGACATTAACCTTCCAAAGACAACTGCGGGCAAACCGATTGAAGAAAACAAACTTGTTATAACGTTGAATAAAAACGGTGAGATTTTCATAGATAACAAACAGATACACCCCGGTATTTTTGAAGAAAAAATAAAAAAGATTGCAAAGATAAAAAACGAGGTGTTTTTACAGGCTGACGAATCTATTCCTTACGGAAAGGTAATCCGTTTAATAGGGCTACTTAAAAAAAACGGAATTGAAAACGTTTCATTAGTAGTCAACCCGGTAGAAGAAAAAAATGGCAAAACTGGCAATTAACATACTTATTGAAAAAAGAAAAAACATTGAAAAAGACTCTAAAATCTATTCAATAATTTCCTTTCTGTTTCACGCTTTAATAATTAGCCTTATATTCCTTTACGCAGGTTATTCAAGGTATAAAATTGCCACAAAGCCCAAGGTGTACAGGGTTTCAATAGCAACCCTGCCATCCTTATCAACCTCAAAAACTCAACACCCAACACCCAAAACCCAAAACCTAAAACCCAACACCCAAAACCCAAAACCTAAAACCCAACACCCAAAACCCAAAACCCAGAACCCAAAATCAAAACCCAAAGCAGCAGGAATAAACACAAAAACCAAACACCTAAAACCTAAAACCCAGAACCCAAAACCTAACACCCAAAACCTAAAAGCCAAAACCCAAAACCCAGCACCTAAAACCCAGCACCCAACACCCGGAACATTAAAAAAAGGGTTTTCCAACTCAGCCTCATCAATAATGGATTTAGACACAACAAGTTTTGACTATGCTTACTACCTTGCAATAGTTAGGGATAAAATAGGAAACAACTGGGTAAGGACTTATACGGGAAACGGCAAGGTTAAAATCTACTTTAAAATAATGAAAAACGGGGAAATTAGAGACGCAAAGGTTGAAATTTCAAGCGGCAATGAAGGGCTTGACAGGTTGGCTCTTGATGCGGTTTTAAAATCCAATCCCTTACCCCCTTTACCTGAAGGGTTCAGGGAAAACTACATAGGTATTCACATATGGTTTAATTATGAGGAGTGATATATGAAAAAAGCAACATTAATATTAATACTTCTTTTCTCAATCACATTGTTTGCACAACAGGAATTTGAAATTAACCTTTCTGCTAAAGGCTACAGCCTTATAAACATTGCCGTTGACAGGTTTGGGGGAGAGTTTGAGAAAAAAGAAAACATGAGGCAAATCCTTATAAAAGATTTGAAATTATCAGGCATTTTTTCCCCAGTAAAAGACTACGCCATTGACCTTGTTACAAACGAGAAAGAAGACAGATGCAAAAAGTTTTTATCAATAGAAGCAAAGATACTGGTTGAAGTTGAACTTGCAATTGAAAATAATATGCTTGTTTTAAACGGAAAGGTTACAGACCTTGAATCCTGCAAATTGATTTTCAAAAGACAGTACAAAGGTGAATTAGATGCAGGCAAAGAGTTAATACATACATTCGCGGACGACATAGTCTTTGCATTTACAGGCACAAGGGGCATATCAAACACCAAAATTGCCTTTGTGTCTGACAGAACAGGGCATAGGGAAGTTTTTATTATGGATTACAACGGGGAAAATGTAAGGCAGTTAACAAAATTAAAATCAACAACCCTTTTCCCGGCTGTTTCACCTGACAGAAAAATAATAGCGTTCACTTCATACAGGGATAACAACCCTGACTTGTTTTTATACTTTTTAGGGGGAAAAATAAAAAGAATTTACCACGCTGAAGGAATAGGCTCAACACCTGACTTTTCCCCTGACGGAAAACTTATGGTTTTTTCCGCATCAAAAAACGGCAACACCGATATTTATCTTTACAACATAGAAAACGGACAAACAGAAAGGCTTACAAAAAGCCCGGCAATAGATACCTCACCTAAATTCTCACCAAACGGAAAAGCCATTGTATTTACATCCGACAGATACGGCTCACCACAAATCTACACAATGAGCGTGGACGGGTTAAATATATCAAGAATTGCCACAAAAGGCACTTACAATGACCAACCGTGCTGGTCTCCAGACGGAAAATACATAGCATACTCTTCAATGAAAAACGGGCGTTTTGAAATATTTTTATACGTCTTCGCAACAGGAGAAAACATTCAGTTAACACACAATATGGGCTCTTGTGAAAATCCTGTTTTTTCCCCCGACTCAAGAAGAATTGCTTTTCAGTCTAACAAAAGCGGCAAATATCAAATCTACTCAATGAACATAAACGGAAGTAATATAGTAAAATTAACAAAAACAGGGAATAACACCTGCCCTTATTGGGTAAAATAAACAAAAAAAGATGGTTATTAAAATATTATTTTTTGTGAGAAAATTCTTTTTCCCTTCCGTTTTAAGTAAAAATTTGATAACTTTAAAATTGTGATTATAGAAATTCTATGCGAGGTGAAGCATGTATTTAATCAAAGAGATCAAAGAGATAGCACCGAAGATAAAAAAAATGGTGCTTGATGCCCCTCTTCTTGCCAGAAAACACAAAGCAGGGCAATTTGTCATGGTAATCAACACTGAAAAAGGGGAAAGAATCCCTCTGACAATAGCGGACAAAGACCCTGAAAAAGGGGAAATAACCCTGATTTTCCAGGAAGTAGGAAAATCAACCATAGAAATGGGATTGAGAAAGGCGGGAGAATACATCTTTGATGTGGTAGGGCCCTTAGGAAAACCGACTCACATAGTGAATTACGGTACAGTCGTTTGCATAGGGGGCGGAGTGGGAACCGCACCGCTTTATCCAATAACAAAAAAAATGAAAGAAACAGGGAATTACATTATCACCATTTTAGGCGCAAGAAATAAAGATTTATTTATCCTTGAAAAAGAGATGGAAAGTGTAAGCGATGAGTTTTACCAGACAACAGATGACGGGACAAAAGGCAGGCACGGCCTTGTTACAGATGAACTGCAGGCTTTGATTGATTCAGGCAGGAAAATAGACCTTGTCCTTGCGATAGGGCCTGCAATTATGATGAAATTCGTTTCCCTGTTAACTCAAAAATACAATATCCCCACAATGGTAAGTTTAAACTCAATTATGGTTGACGGCACTGGAATGTGTGGTGCCTGTAGGGTTTCGGTAGGCGGGGTTACAAAATTTGTTTGTGTTGACGGCCCTGAATTTGACGGGCATAAAGTTAACTTTGACGAATTGCTAAAAAGACAGGCAATGTACAAAGATATGGAGGAAGAAGCATTGAAAAAATTTCTTGAAGAACTTAAAAAGCAAGAATCCTGCGGAGGTTGCCATGCCTGATAAAAAATGGATTCCACAACCTAAAAAACCGAGAACCCCAATCCCTGAGCAAAAACCTGAAGTTAGAAGAAGAAACTTTAAAGAGGTTGCTTTAGGATATACGGTAGAGTTGGCTATAGAAGAGGCTTACAGGTGTTTGCAATGCAAAAACCCTCTTTGCGTAGACGGATGCCCGGTCGGGATTGATATTCCCGGTTTCATCAGGCATATAGGAGAAGGTAGGTTTGAAGAAGCATACTATACTTTAAAAAAATATAATTCACTTCCCGCAATATGCGGAAGGGTTTGCCCTCAGGAAGACCAGTGTGAACAACTTTGCATTATGGGGAAGAAATTCAAGCCTGTTGCAATAGGAAGGCTTGAAAGGTTTGCCGCAGATTGGTTTATGCAAAGCGGCAAAAAAGAGGATTTCCAAATAGAACCGCCGACAGGGAAAAAGGTTGCAATTGTAGGTTCCGGCCCGGCCGGTTTAACCTGCGCAGGCGAATTGGCTAAAAAAGGGCACAAAGTCACTATTTTTGAAGCGTTACATAAACCCGGAGGGGTTCTTGTTTACGGAATTCCCGAATTCAGGCTTCCTAAAAAGATAGTTGACATAGAGGTTGAAAACTTAAAGAAAATGGGTGTTGAAATTAAAACATCCGCAATTATAGGAAAACTCTACACGATAGACGAATTATTGGAAGAAGAAGGGTTTGACGCAGTGTTTATAGGCACCGGAGCGGGGCTTCCTTATTTCATGGGCATTGAAGGGGAAAACTTGAACGGAGTTTACTCTGCAAACGAGTTTCTCACAAGGGTAAACCTTATGAGGGCATACATGTTCCCAGAAGCGGACACTCCCGTAAAAATAGGAAAAAGGGTTGCAGTTATTGGCGGCGGGAACACTGCAATGGACGCAGTTAGGACAGCCTTAAGGTTAGGGGCTGAAGAGGCTTACATAATTTACAGAAGAAGTGAAGCGGAACTACCTGCAAGGGAAGAGGAAATCCACCATGCGAAAGAAGAGGGCGTTCAGTTTAAACTGTTGACAAACCCGGTTAAAATTATCGGAGACGAAAACGGATGGGTAAAAGCCCTTCAATGTATTAAAATGCAGTTAGGCGAGCCTGACGAAAGCGGAAGAAGAAGGCCTATTCCAATTGAAGGAAGTGAATTTGAATTCCCTGTTGATACCGTTATTATGGCTATTGGGCAGGGGCCAAACCCGTTGATTCAGGAAACCCAGCCTGACATTGAGGTAAAAAGGTGGGGAATAATTAAAATAGACGAACAGGGAAGGACAAGCAAAAAGGGTGTTTTTGCAGGCGGGGATATAGTAACAGGCGGGGCAACCGTTATTTTAGCTATGGGACAGGGGAAAAGGGCTGCCCAGGCTATAGACGAGTATTTAAAAACAGGAAAATGGGAATAATGGAATAAAAAAGGGGGGCTAAAAGCCCCCTTTTTTGTTACCTTCTCCTTCTTATGCTTCTGTGAGAACTTCCTGAATAGCTGCGCGGTGAGTAACTTTTTGGAGTAATTCTTATAGACCTTGAACTGTTACTATAATTGCTTCTTGGCTTATATGAATATGAACTCCCTCTTGATGTGTGTGACGAACCTGTATTGCTTTTTGAATAAGACCTTGACGATGATTTTTTTGAAGAGTAATTCCTGTTGTTATAAATTGTAGTATCTTTTATTACCCTCGGTATAGTATGCTGCCTTTCACCGACATTTCTCTGCCTGTAAGAAGTACTACCGGATAGAGAACGGCCTGTTTCTATCTTTCTGTTTTGCCTGTACACCGGAGTGTTTCTTCCAGGCGCAATATTTCTCTCTATAGTCCTTTCATTTTTAATTACAGGAGCATTTCTTTTTATTGTGCGCGAAGAAGAATTGCCTTCTCTTCTAATAACAGGAGAACTGTTTCTTATCGTTCTTGAAGTTGAAGAATTCCTGTTTGTTATAATCTTCCTGTTTGAACTCCTATCAATAACCTTTCGCTCAATAACTCTGCTGCTTCTTACACTTGTTCTGCTTCTACCTGAAATTACCGTTCTATCCCTTACCTTCCCAATGGTTGTCACTCTTTCCCTTTGCACAGGTGAGTTTGCCTTCCTTCTTATTCTGACAATTTCCCTGTTAATAATTTCTCTTGTAACAGGCTTTCTTATTGCCCTAACAACCGCATCTCTCGGGTTTCTTCTTAAAACAGTAGGATCAGGGAGAATAGGCCTTCTTACTTCAACAACCCTTCTATTTGCAGGAAAAGGAGATGTTCTGTATCTGACATCCCTTCTATAAAACCTGTCAACAGGGGCATAAACAACCCTTCTTCTATACCTTACCGGATACCTTACAACCCTTCCTCTATAATAAGTGCAGGGATACCAGCCTACATAGCTATCCCAGTATGTCCAGGTAACCCATGCAGGTGAATACCACACATCGGGAACCCATACCCAGCCAAAGGAAACTGAAAAGCTCCAATAACCGTAGTGAAAGGGGGCATATCCCCATGGGTAGTATGAAACCCATGTCATTCCGAAAGGAGACCACACCCACCTACCGTAAGAGTAGGGAACCCAATCAACATCAACAATATAAGGCCTCCACACATAAACCTGGACAGTATCGTCATAAACCCAGGTGCCGTATGAGTCAAGTTCGTATACATAATGCCTTATTTCCCTCGGTACATACTTTTCACTTACAACAACCTTTCTCTTATAGGAATTTGCCGCCCACAAATCAAAATCGTCGGTATCAAAAGTATTGAAAATAAATGTCTGAATTGAGCCATCATTGTTAACAATGGCGGCTTCCCCCGACCTTACAAGTTTTGCACCTTCATTAACATCTATTTCAGCCTTTCCGCTTACAACCTTAACATCTGTCTCAAAAGAGTTTTTATCTATCCTGTACTGGCCGTGCTGAAGGATAAAAATGGTCGCATCTTTTGTATCAATTCTGAAAGTCCTTTCACCGAATTCGTCGGAATCGGCAACATCGTAGTATATCTTCCCGCTCCAGAGCCTTACAATCATTGCGAAACTTGTTTTGTTTCCGTCTATTTCAAGGAATTCCACTTTTGTATCTTCGCCTATTTTCAAAAGTGTTCCGTCTATAAATTGAATTACAGCCCTACTGTCAGGGGCGGTTTTTACTACATCAAGAGGGTTTAAAGGCAAATTTTGTTCAGCCTTTTCAAGTTGATATGAATCTCTATAAACATTTACTGTTCCATCAACCTCGGCAAGCCTTGCAAATTGAACTCCTATTCCGTAAAGGTTTTGTTCGTCATTTGATGTGTCGGCCACGGTTGCCAAAGGAATTGCCAGCAACACTAAAATAATTATTGCCTTTCTCATATCATCCTCCAAAATTTATCTTTCATTAAGTAAATAAGCAAAAATAATGCCAATAAATTGTTTTTTCTTGACTTTATAGGCATGACTATATATTATAGTAT
>WFPG01000194.1 GCA_015487755.1 Acidobacteriota bacterium | reverse complement strand
TTCACAAAGAAAACACTCAATTTCTTATTTTTTATAAAAACCCTGTCGATTGTTTTACATACTTTTTTATTCTTCTCTTTATTCCCGTTTAAAAAAACTATTACTTTTTTCTCACTTACCAAAACCTTTTCATTTAAAGCATTTTTTTTAAACTTTTCCCCTACCGAAACTTCCCTTAATGCAAAAACATTTAAGAAAAAAGTTAACAGTGCAATAACAATTAAAAACTTTTTCATTGGTAATTCTCCGGATTTATTCTGTTATATTTGTACTCTCTATGACAACCGGGAGAACAACTGCCGCCGTTTTGATTTATTGTAAAATTTATAGGAATATCCCACTTGCCGAAAGGAGTTTCTTCTCTAATATGTTTCGGCAATTTGCTTGCATGAGCCATATGGCAAGCCCTGCATGTCCTGCCTTTTTTCTTATGGACATGAACATAATGCAAATTCTCCAACCCGTTTCTAAAATTGGTATCAACGGTTGTTTTTGGATTTTCCGCAAGGTTGGCTTCATGACACTCAAAGCACAAAGAGTACTTCTTTTTTTCATAAGGGGTATAAAACTTTTTCGGATACTCCGCTACAAGAATTTTGTAAAAGTTTGAGCCGTGTGGATTGTGACAACCTGCGCAATTACCTTCTCTAATAGGCCCATGTTTTTCAGGGTTTTCAGTAAGTATTTTAAAGATATTGTAATCCTTTCCGTCTGTACCTATAATAGGCTTATTATGACATGATAAACATAAAGAAACCTGATTGTCTTTCAAATTATTGTCGTAAGGAGAACCGTGCGGGTCATGACAGTTAACACAGCCTTTTCCGTCATTTACAGGTGGATGCTTATAAAGCGCCTGTTCGGCCTGGTCAACTAAATCGCTATGACATTCGGCACAGATTTTTTTTGGTGAAGTTATTAATTGATATTTGAACTGACTGGCATGAGGATTGTGGCAACCTGTGCAACCGTCTTCCAAAGCAGTATGCATTTTTTTATCAGAATCAGTGTAATCTTTATCAGTATGGCAATTTATACAAAGTTGTTCTTGCGGAGAAATTAACAAATACCTATTATCTGAAGAATGCGCATCATGGCATATAGAACAGTTTCCAGAAATATTGGGGCCATGAATATACTTTCCTTCTTTTGTCTCTCTGTCATGGCATTCAAAACAGGTAGCATCAATTCTTTTTGTTCTCATTAAGGCTTTAGTATCCCCTCCGTGAGGGTTATGGCAAAAAATACACTTCTTCATTTTTAAAGCACCGTGCAAAAATTTACCTCCCCCTCTATCTTCATGACAATCGGTACATATCTGGTTCACATCTTTGTAAAATAATTTAAACTCGTGTTTACCTGTTTTTTCATGGCAAGCCTCACAATCTTCTTCAACAGGAGAATGGACAATTTTAAACTTTTTAAAATCTGTGTGACACTTGGAATTTACACAATTTTTGTCAAAAGAATATGATACAAAACAAAAAACAACCGCACCGAAAATCAGGATAAAGCCCTTGAAATTCATATCACCTCCAATATCTCAATGGATCATGATTTTCCCCGTGGCATTTTAAATAACAATAACCTCTTCCGTTTATAACTTCAAATTTTAAAACACCGCTATCAGACGGTGAAACAATATTTGTGTCAAAGTTTATTAAACCATAGTGGTCTCCGTCTGCCGCCGTTCCTTGCGGGACACCGTGAGGGTCATGGCAAGCGGAACACGGAATTTGCTCTCTTACAATATGCCTGTAATGCTGTCCGAAAGTGCTGCTTCTTGATAAAACAACATTAGGGTCATGGCATTTAAAACACAAATCATAGGCCGCAGCAGAATATGGAGTGTAATCAGCCATCTCGTACCTCTTTTCAAGCAAATAAGGGTATATAGACCCGTGAGGGCCTTCCGGGCCTGTCCCACCGGCAGATACCGCATTATCGTTGTTATGGCAGTCTGTACAGTAAATAATAGATGTTTCTGAATAGGGGGGTTTTAAAGAAGGAACATTGTTGTTAGCGCCCTGAGCCGCAACAGGGTGAAAACTTGGGTTTGACGGGTTAATTGCCTGCCTTATATTGCTTGTATCAACCTGCCTATTTGCGAAAGGGGTAATATTAATGTTTAAGTTTGTTCCATGGCATTTAATACACACTTGATATTGATATAAAGCAGGGTTAACGGTATTTCCCGATAAATCAGCCCCCTTAACATTGGACAACCTGCCTGAAACATCAGGAGCAACGGCAGTATCTGAGTTTACGCTATGAGGATTATGGCAGTCCACACATTCAACATGGGCAGGCATAGTGGTAATATCTTCTGTGGGGTCGTGAACACCGGTATATGCAAAAACATTGTGAACACTTGATTTGGAAAATTCAGACATAATGTCTTTTGATGCCACATTCCCGTTATGGCAAACAGAGCAAACATTTTCTTCAGGGGTGTTTGCAAGCAGAAAAGAATTGGAACTGCCGCCATGAGACCAATGACAATTCCAGCAGGCGTTATCCGATACATTAGAGTAAAAGTTTTTAGGCCAGGGATTATTCCCGGCACCGTTCCATGAAGCCGTAGACAGGTTATGTGAACTTTGCTCAAAACCGGTTTTTGAATGACAGGTTTTGCACACAGCCGAATTAATATTGGACTTCACTAAAAAATAGCCGTAAGTATCATCATGAGGGTTATGGCATGTTGTACATTGCAATTTCCCTGAATGGTCCAATGCCACTTCATCTCCAACAGGGGGATTATTTATTTCACTTCCCAATGTAGGAATAAAGGATACTGGATGGTCATTGCGAAGGTCTGTGCCAAGGTTTGAACTTCCGGTTAACAACCCGTTATTTGTATTTGACATTGAAAAAGTAACATTGGGATTTTTCACGGCACCGACTGAAATTGTCCCGTCATGACAACTTAAACAAACCCTTGATGTTCCGTCAGGCTGATTTATTGTAGAAGACAAAGTTGAACTGCCGTACAACACATAAACGGCAGTAGTGCTATCCTTATTCCACAAAGGCACTTCATAATTAGAGTTGTGGGGGGTATGGCAAAACACACACACCCTTGTTGTCTCGGTTGTAGTAACATCTCCCGTCCCGGATGCGGAAAGGTTATGTTTTGTAGTCAAAATAGATGCATTAATCGAAATTGTGAAAATTATAGCAAATAAACAACAATAAAACTTATTCATCATTAACCTCTACTCTCCAAATAGATACCCTTTGATTCCATCTATCACATATATATATTAATCCATTTTGTGAAAAAATTCCAGATGGCATTATAAAACATTTTTCACAATTTCCGTTTTTCCCCCAAAATGCAAGAAAATTTCCGAATTTATCAAATAACTGCACATTGTCAAATGCCACGTCTGTTACAGCGATAAACTTACCGTTAACAACAGCAATCCCTTTGGGCTTTGAAAAATACCCGCTGCCGTCTCCTAACTTTCCGAATTTTTTTAAAAACTTTCCTTTAAGGTCAAAAACCTGCACCCTGAAGTTCAAACTGTCAAGGACAAATAAAAAATTACCGTCAGTAGAAATAGCGGTAGGATAATTAAACTCTCCTTCTTTGACTCCTCTTTTCCCAAAAGAAAAAATGAATTTTCCTTCAAGAGAATAGCAGTCAATTGCATGATTTTCCGTATCTGTTAAAAACATGAATTTACCTGCAATACAAAGTGAAGTAAACCTTTTTAAATTATCAGCAATTAAAATTTTTGCTGAAGATAAGTCTTTTTCAAACTTTAGAACTCCTTTTCTAACCGAGTCAACAACATAAATATTATCTTTTTTATCTACCCAGACACTTACCGGGGCTGCCAGCGGAATTTTCCCGACACTGGAAACAACTTTTTTTATTTCACCGTCGGTAGAAAGCAACAAAATCATTCCCTTATCAACATCAGAAATTACAATATCACCGCTTGACAAAACACCTATGGCAAAAGGTTTTACCTGTAGGTCTCTTTTACCTAACAGCAATTTTTTAAAGGCATTAAAAAAACCTTTTTTTTCATGAGGATAAATGTTTTTAACAAAAATTACAGAATTGGCAAATACTGTTAGATTGAAG
>WFPG01000193.1 GCA_015487755.1 Acidobacteriota bacterium | reverse complement strand
TATCAAACCTAATTCTTTTCTAATTTCCCTTTCAACCTTTTCCGCTATATCCTTGTTTTCTTTCAAAAACTGCTTTGCGTTTTCCCTTCCCTGACCCAACCTTGTAGAGCCGTAAGAGTACCATGAGCCGCTTTTTTCAATCAGCCCGAAAGAAACCCCATAGTCAAGTATCTCTCCCTCTTTGGATATGCCTTCGCCGAACATTATGTCAAATTCAGCGTACTTAAAAGGCGGTGCGACTTTGTTTTTTTGCACCTTTGCCCTTGTCCTGTTGCCTAAAATCTTGTCTCCGTCTTTTATAGAGGCAATCCTTCTAATCTCAATCCTTACAGAAGAATAGAATTTAAGTGCGTTTCCACCTGTAGTTACTTCATTGCTCCCGTACGATATGCCTATTTTATTCCTTACCTGGTTTATGAAAATCATAACCGTTTTGGATTTTGAAATTGCTCCCGCAAGTTTTCTTAATGCGTGAGACATAAGCCTTGCCTGAAGCCCTATCTGGGTTTCCCCCATCTCACCTTCCAACTCGCTTTTTGGAACAAGCGCTGCAACGGAATCAACCACAAGCACATCAATTGCACCGCTTCTAATAAGCATCTCGGCAATATCAAGAGCCTGCTCTCCGTAATCAGGTTGGGAGATTAAAAGGTTATCGGTATCCACTCCCAATTTTTTAGCATATTCAGGGTCTAATGCGTGTTCCGCATCAATAAAAGCGGCCATTCCTCCGTTTTTTTGAGCCTCTGCTATTATTTGAAGTGCTATAGTTGTTTTACCTGAACTTTCAGGCCCGTAAACCTCAACAATCCTTCCTCTGGGCACTCCGCCTACGCCTAAAGCATAATCAAGCCCTATTGAGCCTGTTGAAATGGTTTCAACATTTAAAATGCTTTTATCACCGAGCCTCATTATAGAGCCTTTACCGAAGTTCTTTTCTATCTGGCTTAAAGCAAGGTCTAAAGCTTTGTCCCTTGCCATTCCTTTGTTATTCGGCTGTTTCATATTTTTCTCCTTAAATTTAAATTGCGTTATTTCAGTTTTGAAGCAACATCTCTGTAATTGGGGTCTTTCTCATAAATCATAGCGTAATAGGATTTCGCCTTATCCTTATCCCCGTTTTTCTCGCATAATGTCGCGAGCTCATACAGTATGGATTTGTCATCCTTCCCCGTTTTTTGAGCATGCTCAAGGCCGCTTTCCAGCCATTCTATAGCCTTGTCAAACTCACCTAATTCAGAGTAAACCCCTGCTATCATAAAACTGCAATCAAGAAGCCTGTTGGGATCATGAGAGGCCTTGACAAACTCTTCAATAGCCTCGTTATACAATCCCATTTCTTTATACGCTATACCAAGATTATAATGGGTTTCGTAATCTTCCTGGTCAATCTGCTCTTCAACTCCTTTTTTAAACTCCTTAAAGAGTTCGTCAAGGGATTTCACCTCTTCCTGAGGCGCAGAATCTGTTAATTCAGTATTGTCCTGAAATATTTCAAGGTCTTCCCCAAATTGCGATTTTAAATCTATAAACTCTTCTTCAAGCAATTCTTCAAAATCACCGGACTTTTCCGAAATAAGCTGTTCCGATTCCGCCTGCCCTTTTAATGAATCAAACTTTTCTTTTAAGGCAATAACATCTTTATGATTGGGATGGGCGGCAACGAGGCTGTTTAGCAATTCTTCAGCCTCTTCAAAAAGGTTCTGGGATATGTAAAATTCAATTTCGGCAATTTCATCGGTTAAATCTACACTTTCAGAAACCACCTCTTCCTTTTGTTCAGGTTTTTTCTCCATTTTTTCTTTCTCTTCTTTGTGAGCAACCTCTTCTTTAACCTCTTGTTTAGTCTCTACAACCTCTTCAACAGTTTCTTCTTTTTTATCAAAACTTAAATCTTCGAACTCTTCAAATAAATCTACACTTTCAATTTTCTGCTCTTCTTCAATATCGGCTTTACCTTCAGTCCCTGCAACTTCAGGTTGAAAGCTTTCAAGCAAAGAATCCGCATCAAAAAGGGATTCTTCTTCTAAATCAATAAAACTTTCTTCCTTTTTTTCCTCTTGTTTTTCTTCAAAAAGGGCTTCGCTTGAAAAATTATCCTCAAGTTCAAGGTCAACCTCTTCGCTATCAATCGGGATAGCATCTTCATGCGTTGTAATAGGTGCCTCTATAGACTCTTCATGAAGCCCTACAACCTCATTGTCAACCCCGAAATCAAGGGATTCTTCATCAAATGATTCAGCGGCATCAATTACGGAGATTTCCTCTTCATCAGGCTCAAAATCAAACGATTCTACCTCAACAAGCCCTTCCTCTTTTTTCCTTTTTTCAAGCTGGCGCCTCAAAAAACCGGAAGAGCCGGGCAGCAATCTTTCACTTTGGTTTAAATAATCTTCCGCTTTTTCAAACTCCCCTTCATTCATAGATATTTCGGCAAGGTTTAAATAACACTGGCTTGCCTTTGCCCTTTCACCTCTCTCCTTGCATAGAGGAAGCAATAGAAGGTTTGCTTTTTTATTTAACGGGTCTTTCTTTAAAATCTGCTCAAGCATGCTATACGCTTTATCTTTATACCCGTGCTCAATATAAAATTCAGCCTCGGATATACCGCCTAATAACTTCTGAGTAGTGTCCTCAAGGTCTAAGCTTTCAACAAGCTCTTCCTCGTCCAGGTCAAAGTCCTCTTCGGAAACGCTTATCTCGTCATCGCTTATTTCATACGCTTTAAGTTCTTTAAGGGCTTCTTTATATTCAATATTGGCAGGGTCGTATTCCAGGAGTTTTTTCAAAGTAGCCCTTGCCTCTTCAATATTTCCGTCTTTTTTGTATGCTTCTACGAGTTTTTCAAGAGTGGTAACATTGAAAATTCTATCGTCTTTTCTGTCGTAAATATCCGCTAAAACCTTTAAAGCGGGGATAAAGTACTGTTTTTTGTCTACAATCTTTTTGACAAGTTCAAGTGCTTTGTCAAAATCCTCGTTTAATAAAAGGTGGTCAATAACCGGCTTAATTAAACTCCATGCCTCATTTATCTTACCTTTTGCAATTAATTCATTAAAGATTGTCTCAATTACTCCGTATCTGGATTTATCAAGCTCAAAAAGCCTCTTTGCAATTTTTAAAGAATCGGCTAATTTACCTGTTTTTAACTTAACAAACGCCAGCAACTCTAATAAAAGGGAATTCCCTGTGTTTTTTGCATATGCTTTGTCAAGTATCTGTTCAGCTTTTTCATACTCTTTCTTTTCTATAAAAATTTCGGCAAGGGTTACATCAACAACAGCATCGCCCAAACCCAATTTTTTTGCGGCGGTTAAAAGCTGCTTGGCGTCTTCCATTTTGCCCATTTTGATAAGTTTTTTTGCAGTAGAGATAAGCTGGTCTGCAGCCTCTTCCCTCATCCCCTCTTTAATAAAAGCATCTGCCAACTTCAGCCTTACCGCAGTGTTAAGAGGGTCAAGTTCAACCATTTTTTTGTAAATTTCAAGCGCCCTCTTTTTTAATCCCTGTTTTGTGTATTTTTCAGCTATCTCAAGGTAAACCCTTTTTGCTTCCGCGGTGTTTCCGTCCTGAACATATAAATCGGCAAGCCTTTCGTAAACCTTAATATTATCGGGAGCAATTCTTAAAATTTTCCTAAGTATAGCTATAGATTTAGTATAAAAACCCTCTTTGTAATAGTAATCGGCGCTCTTCAAAAAGAAATCAACCGCTTTGTCTTTATCCCCAACCTGGGCATACAAATCGCCAACCCTGTTGATTATGTTTACATCTTCAGGATTTTTCTGTAGATATTTCAAAAATTCTTCTAAAGCAAGTTTATATTTCTTCTGTCTTAAATATTTATCGGCTTTGGCTAAAACATCACTTTTTTTAAAAAACACTTTTCCACTCTCACACCTTAATTTTCTGCTTTAATATAGCATAGAAGAGACAAAGTAGTCAAAAAAATTTAATAACAAAATAAAAAAATTATTATTTGCATTTTTTTATTTTGCAAACCCATTTATCATGAACAAACAGGCAAAAGGGGTAAAAAATTTTAAACTCAACCCTATTTTTTTCTCCAACCGTTACTTTTAAATTTTCAATAAGTTTTTTAAAAGAAATTCCCATGTCTTTTTTATGCAAAATTCCATCGTGAGCAAAAAGAAGTGTATCAAAATTATACTCTTTTACCCTTTCCAAAGACTTTAGCATTAAATCAGGAAACAGAACAGGGAAAGGTAAAACAAATTTATCGTCAATCTTCAAAATTAAGTCTGCAAGGTAAAGCACTTTTTCTTTTTGATTATACAGAACAATATCGTAAAGGGTATGCCCCGGCGTACAAGTAATTTTCCAATCAGAGAAAAAAGGGAGGCTATCCCCGTCTTTCAATAAAAAATCAGGCTTAAAACGCCTTTTGTAATTTACAGGCTTTAAAACTCTTTGTTTTCTTCTCGCAGAAAACTGGGCAAGCAAAGTGTCCACTTTATGCTGAATAAAGCCGCCCACACCCCTGTACCACTTATAAGCACCTTCAGTGGAAGCGATGGGAATGCCGTGCTTTTTGAAATACTTAACGCCGCCAGCATGGTCGGGATGCATATGGGTTACAACAACAAGCTTTAAATCTTTAAGAGTTTTGCCTTTATCTTCCAAAAATTCCTTTATAGTTTGAAAATCACAGGAACAGCCGGCATCTAAAAGCAGAAAATTCCCGCCTGTTTCAATAAGAAACAAAGTTGATATATATCCGTTTATCTTATGAATAATGAATGAACGTTCACTCATATAATTATTATAACTTATTTCTAATTTAAAGGTTAGGGGAAATTAAAAAAGAAAGAAAAATGGTCGGAGCGAGAGGATTTGAACCTCCGACCCCACCCACCCCAAG
>WFPG01000192.1 GCA_015487755.1 Acidobacteriota bacterium | reverse complement strand
TATGGCATCGATTTCTTCCCTGTTGTTTTCAAGCATATTTATATCTAAGGCTTTAAGAATAGTATTGGAGATAGAATCTATTGTTAATTTCAAATATGAAGTATAGTTCGTTTTTTGGTGAGTAAACATTAACACTGAAAAAAGAAAAAAACCGAGGGTTAATGCACTTGCAACAATGAGTGTAATTTTATATCTTAAAGTTTTAATTTTGTTTACCATATTAACCTCCGGGGGGGAATAACCCCCCCATACGGTTTTTTAGTTTATTAATGCGCTTCCTCGTCAAACAGGTCAAAGTGTTTGACGCAATAACCGAATATGTAAAACATTATAACAATAAAAGATGCGGATACAATAACTTCCTGCCAGGTTGGCATATAGTTTGCCTTTGCACTCCAGTCAAACGCAGTAAGAGCCACATTAAACCTGTTGAGAATAAAACCGAGAACATAGGAAAAACCGGCAAAAAATACCCCTACCCTTGTTGTTATCCATTTTTTGTTCATTACCACAATTAAAGGAAGGATTAGCCAGACAATATTTTCAAGCCACCACATAAAGGAATAGAAGTCACCTTTAAAAATATAGTGGATTTTACCGTGTATTATCAAATCTTCAATATAAGCAACAAAATATGTTAACTGAATAACAACCATTCCCCTTGCAAGGTTTGCCAGAATCGGAAGTTTTGCTTCATGGTTTAAGGCTCTCCAGCTTAAATACGACTCAACAATAGGCATTGCAAGCCCTACCCCTATTGAGGTTAAGAAAAAGTAAAAGGGAAGCAACCTGCTATACCAGAGAGGATGCAATTTTTCAGGAACAATGGTATAAACAAGCCCTAATGTTGATTGGTGAACAATAGAAATTATCACACCTAAAACAACAAACAATATAAAAATACTCCTGATAATACTTACAGGTTTCTTAAACCATTCAAATTTCTTTAACGAAACGGCAGAAAATTCCATTGCAAGTACACCTGTATACAATACAACGCATACCGCAAGCACAAACATCGGAGACCTGTAATTGCCGTGAACAAGGGGACGCCATATATTAAAATATTTACCTAAGTCAAACATCAAGGCTACCCCTTCAAAAGCATATCCCATTAATGCCGTCAAAATTACCGGCTTAACAATCGGGCGATATTTTTTTAGGTTAAAGATGTAAACAATAGCCGTTATTGTAAATCCACCTGCCGCCAACCCTATACCTACAAAAATATCAAAACCTACCCAGAAACCCCAGGGAAATTTGTCAGACATATTTGTGGTGTAGCCTAATCCGTAATAAAACCTTTGAAAAGTAGCAATCGCACCGAAAAATAAAATAATATAACCTACAACCTTCCAGAAACTAAAATAACTTTTATCCAGCTTCATTTTATTCTCCCTTACCTTCTTCTTTTTTCTTTTTATCAGGCTTTATACCGTTATTTTCGGCAACTTCAATTTTTCTGTTATTAAGCCACCACAAACCGGTTAAAAGAGTAGCCCATACCGGTATAGCGGCCGGTACCTTTTCAAGAACATTCCATGTTATTTCAGGTAAAGGCTTTTTGGGAAGGTCTGTTCTAAAACCCAATTTTTTGAGTGAAACATTTTTCGGTAACAGAAACATGGTGCTTGTACCACCTACTTCATGTTCACCATATACAAAAGGATGATAATTATCAGGATTTTCCTTTATTCTCTTGTGTGCCATCTTCAGCAACTCATCCCTTTCACCGAAATAAGTTGCTCCTCCTCCTTCATTCTGACATGCATCGGCGCATGCAGTAGGCAATCCCTTTTTAAGCCTTGTGTCATAACACATTATACATTTTCTTATTTGCGGAATAGGTTTGTGCCATTCATATTTCGGAATCTGGAAAGGACAAGCCATCATACAATACCTGCATCCTATACAAATATGCGCATCGTAAACCACAGGCCCTTCTTTTGTCTTATGCAAAGCGGACACGGGGCACACACTGGCACATGTAGGTTCTAAACAATGCCTGCAAAGGTTCCTAACCCATACTTCATCTTTAACCACTTCGTGAAGAACCGTGTAATTTGCATAGTCAAGTTTTTTCCCCACTTTCCCGGGCAATTTGTTTTCCTTTTTGCAAGCTTCCGCACAAGCACCGCAACCGACGCACTCTGTTACAT
>WFPG01000191.1 GCA_015487755.1 Acidobacteriota bacterium | reverse complement strand
AATTAGGCAGGTTATTATTGACAGGGAAAGAAAAGAAATGGAAAAGAAAAAGGCTGAAGAGAAAGCGAAAGCCTTCTCTTCAGCCTTTTTCTTTTCCATTTCTTTTCTTTCCCTGTCAATAATAACCTGCCTAATTGAAAGCCCTATCTTCTTCTCAATAGCGTCAATTTTAACTATTTTCATCTCTTTAACATCGCCAATATTTAAAACATCGGAAGGTTTATCAATTCTCTCTTTTGAAATCTCCGAAACATGAACAAGGCCTTCAATATCCTCGTCAAGCTCCACAAATGCGCCGTAATCTTCCAGTTTAACAATCTTCCCTTCAACCACATCGCCCATTTGATATTTTGAGAAGAATTTTTTCCAGGGGTCTTCGGTTAACTGCTTAATACCTAAAGCAATCTTTTGGTTTTCCCTGTCAATGTTAAGGATTTTAACTTTAACCTTTTCACCGGGCTTAACTATATCTTCAGGGTTTTTAACCCTTTTAGACCAACTCATATCACTCACATGGATTAAGCCGTCAACTCCGTCATAAACTTCAACAAATGCTCCGAAATCGGTAACATTCTTCACTTCCCCTTCAAAAACATCACCAACTTTGAACTTTTCTTCAATAACATCCCAGGGGTTATCTTTAATCTGTTTTAAGCCTAATGCAAGCCTTTTTCTTTCACCGTCAACTTCAAGGACAACCGCCTCAACCTCATCGCCTAATTTAAAGTAGTTCTGTGCGTTGGAAACCTTCTTTGTCCATGAAATATCGTTAATGTGAATAAGCCCTTCAACACCCGGCTCAACTTCAACAAAAGCACCGTAATTCTTAATGTTAACTACCTTTCCTTTAACCTTAGTCCCTTCGGGGTATTTCTCTTCAATGTTTTTCCATGGGTCTTCCGTTTTCTGCTTATAACCTAACGAAATCTTTTCATTTTCTTTATCAATAGAAAGAACTACAACTTCAACCTCGTCCCCTACCTTAAAAAAGTCAGAGGGATGGGATACCTTGCCCCATGAGATATCGGAAATATGTAACAATCCGTCAACACCGTCCAAATCAATAAACACCCCGTAATCGGTAATATTTTTTACCTTCCCGTTAACCAGGTCGCCTTCTTTCAAGGTTGAAAGCAGTTTTTCCTTCTTTTTGTTTAACTCGTCCTGAACAAGTTCAACCCTTGAAACAACACAACTTTTAGGAGTGTACCTTACAACAAGAAAATCGTACTCTTTCCCTACATACTCGGAATCTTCTTTTCTAAGCCTTCTAACATCAACCCTTGATTGAGGCAAAAATGCTATCTTGCCGCCTAAATCAACATTAAAACCTTTGTTTACTATTTCAGTTATCTTACCTTTAATCGGGGTTTGATTTTTGAAAGCTTCCCTAATTTTCTCCTCAAACTTTCTTGCAAATGCCTTTTTAAAAGAAAGCCTTACCTCTTTATCGGTAAGCTTGTCAACAACAACCTCTATTTCATCTCCCTCTTTCGGGAGTTCATTCTTGGTATCTGTGAAATCACTTACACTGACAACGCCCTCTACCTTGTGTCCCACATCAACATAAACATAATCTTCACCGACAGAGATAACTGTGCCTACAACAAGCTGTCCCCTTGACACTGAATTAGGAGACACATCGTGCTCTTCAAGAAGTTTTTCAAAAGACTCCTTTTCGTCAGTATCCGCTTTTGCATCCTGTTTTTTTTCTTCAACTTGCTCTACGCTTTCAGCGGATTCTTCCTGGAGTTTTTCGGTGACCTCCTTGATTTCTTTTGTTTCTTCTAATTTTTTTTCCTGTTCATTAACCATAATATTCCCCCTAAACCTGAATAAAAATACCGGAAAGCACAATGCTTCCAGGCTGATGGAATATTATATCAATACCTTATAGTTATTGCAAGACAAATAACTATCTAATATAATATTTACTGAATTGACTTTTTTAAGGGGTTAAATTTGTATAGAGTTGTTTCGTTTGTCGGTATTTTTTTTATGCTTTTTATCGCTTTCCTTTTATCTGAAAACAAAAAGGAGATAAAGTACAAGCCTATACTGGGAGGCATTCTTCTTCAATTTATTTTCGCTCTTTTAATTCTCAAAACAACAACCGGAAAAGAGGTATTCCAGTATATTGAAATCTATGTTTCAAAATTAATGGAATTCTCAATAAAAGGCGCATCTTTTGTTTTCGGAAAACTTGCAAACCAGAAAGACAAAAGTGTAGGGTTTATATTTGCTTTTCAGGTATTGCCTACGGTAATATTCTTTTCTTCAATTATGTCAATACTCTACCATTTAAAGATTATGCAAAAAATAGTTAAAGGAATGGCATGGGTAATGCAAAAAACAATGAAAATATCCGGGGCGGAAAGTATGGCTGTTGCCGCTAACTCTTTTATAGGGCAAACGGAAGCCCCGCTTGTAATAGCCCCTTATGTCAAAGATATGACAATATCCGAACTTGCAACCCTTATGGTTGGCGGGTTTGCCACAATTGCAGGCTCTGTTTTAGTTGCCTATGTCAGTTTCGGGGTAAGCGCAGGGCATTTAGTTGCTGCAAGTATTATGTCCGCACCTGCGGCCGTAGTTATAGCAAAGATTATTTACCCTGAAACAGAAGAGCCTAAAACCCTTGACTTAAAACAGGTTGATATACCTATCACCACTTCAAATATTATTGAAGCAGCAAGTGAAGGGGCAACGACAGGAATGAGGCTTGCATTAAACATAGCGGCTATGCTTATCGCCTTTATTGCGTTGATAGCACTGGCAGACGCTATTTTAGGGGTATTCGGTTTATCTTTAAAAACAGTTTTAGGGTATATCTTTTACCCCTTTGCCGTTGCCATGGGCGTACCACTTGAAGACTGTGCAAAGTTCGGATACCTTTTAGGCACAAAGGTTTCCATAAACGAATTTGTGGCTTACCTTGAATTGGGAAAAATGATTAATTCTCACAGTTTAAACCAGAGAAGCATTGTTCTCGCAACTTACGCTTTATGCGGGTTTGCAAACTTCTCGTCAATTGCGATACAGATAGGCGGAATAGGAGGGCTTGCCCCTGAAAGGAAAAAAGACCTTGCTAAAATAGGATTGAAAGCAATGATAGGCGGCGCCCTGGCTTCTTGGATTACCGCATGCATTGCAGGTATTTTAATTTAAAAGGAGTCAACTATAAATAATTATGTTCAGGAATAAATTTTTGATGAGTTTTAAGCAAGGCAAACAGTACACGGACAAGTTTATTGCAAAGAGCAATCATAGCCTTTCTATGAGGCATCCCCTGTTTTCTTTTTTTAAGGTAATATTGCCTGAAATAAGGATTACATCTGATGAGTCCTGTAGCCATAATATAAATGCACCTTCTCAAAGAAGCAGAGCCTCTTTTGCTAATCCTTCCTTTAACAAACATATAGCCGGACTGCTTAACGGAAGGGTCAAGTCCTGCATAAGCGGCAAGTTTTTTGCGGTTCTCAAACCTGTTAATATCGTTAATTTCAGCAAGAAAATGTGCGGCAGTAACCTCTCCTATGCCTTTAATAGAGGAAATAACCTCCATGTCATCTTCCATAATCTCATTAACCTGATCAAGCAACCTTTCGGTAATCTCATCAAGTTGCTTATTCAAAAAGCGCAACATTTTAACATTTTCCTTCACAACAAAGGCATAATTAGGGGAAGATATTCCGATAGAATTTTCAGCGAGTTTAATAATCTCATCGGGAGTAATTTTAACTTTTCTTCCCCTTGTATTATGAGTTTCAAAGAAAGATCTGACTTTATCAGTGGAAGCAATAATCTGTTGTGGGGAAGAAAATGCTTCAATAAAGGTAAGAAAGAAGTCGGTAAAGATATTAACTCTATCAATCAATTCAGGGAAAACAAGGGAAAGATACTGTTTGATCTGAGTTTTAGTTCTTGCAACCTTACGGGAAATATTTTCTCTCAACCTTGCGATAGCCACAATTTCATCCCTATTAGTTGGTATAAACTCATTGATGTTATGGTAATTTTTAGCAATAAATTCAGCAATAACAATAGAATCAATTCTATCGGTTTTAGTATTACGCAAAGAAACAGACTGAGCGAACCGTTTAACAAGGGAAGGATTCACAAGATAGACATGCAATTCCTTTGCATTCAGGAACGATAGGAGATTTATATGATAAACACCGGTAGACTCAAGAGCGATAATAGAATCGGGAAAATGTTCAACAACCCTGAAAAAAGCACTAAATCCCTGTTTATCCATAGGGAAGAAGCCTTCTTTAATCAAAACAGAGGAAGAATCAATAATAGCGAAATTAAACTTATCCTTGGAAACATCAATACCGATAAAGAAATGAAAAGAAGTATTTTGCATTTCACACCTCACAAAAGTTATTTAGGTTGTCCCGAATCCGGTCTCCTAATTGACAGTGGCTTACAAGCCAAATCAACCGATAGGGACTTAAGGGACGGGGGACAGACTCCTTTTGAAGCTCTAAGGCTTAGGAAAAATGGAGTCCTCTGTCCCTCTTTTTTACTAACACAGGAAAATGTATTAGCTAACATAAAATACCAAAATTATTAGTAGGAGCAATTATGAAGTTAATTTCATGGAATGTAAACGGCATAAGGGCAATACACAAAAAGGGTTTTGTTGATTGGGTTAAGAAAGAAAACCCTGATATTCTATGTCTTCAGGAGACAAAGGCGACGGAAGAGCAGATACCGAAAGATATTAAAGCATTGGAAGGGTATTATCAGTTTTACTCTTCTTCAAAGATAAAAAAAGGCTACAGCGGAGTGGGATTGCTTACAAAGATTGAGCCTGAAAGTGTTGAGTTTGATTTGGGAGTTGAGGAGCTTGATGTTGAAGGAAGGGTAATTGAGGCTTACTTTAAAGATTTTGTCCTATTCAATGTGTATTTCCCGAACGGAAAGGCAAGCAAAGAAAGGCTTGATTATAAGTTAAGGTTTTATGAAAAGTTTCTGGAAGTAGTGACTGATTTAAAAGATAAAGGACACGGGGTTATAATCTGCGGGGATGTTAACACAGCACACAAAGAGATTGATTTAGCAAGGCCTAAAGAGAATGAAAAAGTTTCAGGCTTTCTCCCCATTGAAAGGGAGTGTATTGATAAACTTTTGAATTCAGGCTTTGTTGATACTTTCAGGATGTTTAACAGCGAAGGTGGAAATTATACCTGGTGGGATTACAAATCAAAGGCGAGGGAGAGGAATGTAGGCTGGAGAATTGATTATTTTTTCGTAAGCGAGAATATAAAAAACAGGGTAAAAAACGCTTTTATACTCTCTGAAGTTTACGGTTCCGACCATTGCCCTATCGGTATTATTTTTGAATAAAATTTATCCCTTTATTTATGGTAAAATGATTAACCGTAGTTTTTGCTAAGGAGAGTTTGTGAGTATTGCTTTTTTAAAAGGTATTT
>WFPG01000190.1 GCA_015487755.1 Acidobacteriota bacterium | reverse complement strand
CCTTATTTCTGATATAATCTTACGGAAAATGAGGGGAGAGGGAAGGTTTAGATGAACTATGTTTTTATTGTGAGATACGGCGAGATTTTTATTAAGGGGAAAAACAAGAGGCTTTTTGAAAACAGGCTTGTGGGAAATATTAGAAAGGCTTTGCATAAAAGGGGGTTAAAGTATTCTTTGAGGCAGACAAGGGGAAGGATTTACCTTGAAGGGGAAAGCCTTGATATTGTTGATGTTTTGAAGAATACTCCCGGCATTGTTTCTGTTTCGGCAGGGAAGAAGTGCGCTAAAACAATTGAGGATATGGGCAAAACGGCGCTTGAACTTTTTTCCCTTCTTGATAAAAAGCCAGAATCTTTCAAGGTTGAGACAAAGAGAAGCGATAAAACCTTTCCAATGACTTCAATTGAAATTAGCCAGAGTGTGGCGGCTTATGTCCTTCAAAACGGGATTGATACCCCTGTTGACATAAAAAACCCCCATACCGTTATAGGCATTGAGGTTCAAAAGGATTGGGCTTATGTTTTTTGCATTACCGAAAGGGGGATTGGCGGCCTTCCCGTCGGGGTGTCAGGGAAGGTTGTTACCATGCTTTCAGGTGGCATTGATTCCCCTGTTGCGGCATTTTTGATGCAAAAGAGGGGATGCGAGGTTTTCCCGGTTTACTTTCACGGTTTTCCTTTCACTTCCGATATGGTTAAGAGAAAGATTGAGAAGTTGACCGAGAAACTTACCGCATTTCAGCCTGAGATTAAACTGTCAATTGTGAATTTCACCCCTGTTTTGAAGGAATTGAAAAAGAAGTCCCCCGATAAGTTGATTATAATCTTGATGAGAAGGTTTATGGTAAGGGTTGCCGAGAGACTTGCGGAAAAATACGGCTGCAAGGCAATTGTAACGGGAGACAATTTAGGGCAGGTTGCAAGCCAGACCCTTGACAATTTGCAGTGCATAACAGACGCTTCAGAAAACCTTATTTTAAGGCCTCTTTTAGGATACGATAAACAGGAGATTATATCCCTTGCAAAGAGGATTGACACTTACGAGATTTCAATTGAGCCTTATGAGGACTGCTGTTCCCTTTTTGTGCCGAAATTTCCCGAGATATACGGTAAAATTGAGGAAGTAAGAGAGGCTGAAAAGGCCTTTGACATAGAGGATTTGGTGAATAAGTCAATAGAATTAACTTCGATTTTGACAATAGGAGGAAGGAATGGAGAATAACGGCAACGGAAAAGACAGGGCTTTTCAACAGAATTACTGCATTTTAACAGGTAAAAAGCAAAGCCTTGACGAGTTGATAGATTTCCCCGTTGATTACTGCTTTAAGATTATGGGCAAATCAGATGTCCTTGTTATTGAAGATGTTATAAAAGAGATGGAAAACATAATTGACAGGGATATAAACAGGGATTTAGTGGAAAAGAAAGAGTCAAGCGGCGGAAAGTACTTTTCTTACACAGTAAGGGTTTTTCTCAAAGAGGCTGAAGAGTTGAAAAGGATTTACGAGTATTTAAAAACCCTGAAAGACAATTCCACAATAGCGTATTATCTGTAAACATAGGGGGCAAAAGAGGTATTGGATGTTGCTTAAAGAGATTCAACAGGGAGAAAACAAAAAACTTGAATTTAAAGAAAGAATGCCTTCAGGTGAGGCATTACATAAAAACTTTACGGCAATTGTATTTGAAAGAAAAATTGATAAAACAATGACTAGTAATGCCGAAAAGGTGCCGAAAAACCGCCGAAAAAGTGCCGAAAAAATGCCGAAAAATGTTGTTTTATCCCATCAGGAAAAGAAAATAATTTTATTTGTTAAAGAAAATCTAAAAATTGATGTGAAAAGGGTTGAGAATTTGCTGCGAGTAAAAGAGAGAAGGGCAAGGGAGATTTTGTCAGGTTTGGTGAAAAAAGGAATTCTTGATAAAAAAGGCAAAACAAAAGGAAGTTATTACATATTAAAGGAGTGAACTATGGGCAAGACATTTGCTGAAAAGATACTTGCTAAAAAGGCGGGGAAAGACAGCGTTGTTCCCGGCGAGATTGTTGTTGTTAAGCCTGATTATGTTATGAGCCACGACAATTCGGCGGCAATTTACGGAAAGTTTAAGTCAATAGGGGCAGAGAAGGTTTATAACCCCGAGCAGGTTTTGATTGTGCTTGACCACTGCGTTCCCGCAGCAAATGAGAAGTATGCGACAAACCATAAGACAGTGAGAGAGTTTGTTGAAAAGTACGGTATAAAAAACTTTTACGACATAAACACAGGGGTTTGCCATCAGGTTGTAATTGAAAAGGGGTATGCAAGGCCTGGAAGGTTAATTGTCGGAAGCGATTCCCATACAGTTTCTTACGGCGCTTTGGGGGCTTTTTCCTGCGGGATAGGGAGAAGCGAGGCTGCGGCAATATGGGCAACAGGCGAAATCTGGCTTAAAGTCCCGCAGACAATAAAGGTTGTTTTTAAGGGTAAATTAAACGAAAACGCAACCGCAAAGGATACAATGCTTTATTTAATAGGCAAAATCGGGGCGGACGGTGCACTGTACAAGTCTGTTGAGTTTACCGGAGAGGGTGTAAAAGAGTTTTCCATTGCGGATAGGATTGTTTTTTCAAATATGTCTGTTGAAATGGGTGCTAAAAACGGGTACTTCGCACCTGACGAAAAGACTTACGAGTACTTAAAGTCAAGAGGCATTTCCGAAGGCGAATACGATGTAATTCTCCCTGACGAAGATGCTGAATACGAGCAGGTTATTGAGATAGATTTATCAGAGATTAAGCCGCAGGTTGCAAAGCCTCACACAGTTGACAATGTTGCCCCTGTTGAAGAGGTTAAGGGCACAAAGATTCATCAGGCTTTGATAGGAACTTGCACAAACGGGAGGATTGAGGATATAAGGGCTGCGGTTAAAATTCTTGAAGGAAGAAAGGTGAACCCAAAGGTAAGGCTTCTTGTTTTTCCCGCATCAATGGAAGTTTACATGCAGGCTTTGAAAGAGGGGTTGTTTGAGAAGATTCTTGAGGCGGGGGGAATTGTTATGAACCCCGGCTGCGGGCCATGTCTCGGAGCACATGAAGGGGTGCTTGCCCCGGGAGAGGTTTGCATTTCAACGGCAAACAGAAACTTTAAGGGAAGAATGGGCTGCAAAGAGGCTTTTATTTACCTTGCATCCCCTGAAACCGTTGCCGCATCTGCGATTAAAGGGGAAATCTGCTCTGTGGAGGATTTAAAATGAAGATATTCAAGTACGGAGACGATGTAAATACCGATGTTATCTTTCCCGGAAAGTACACATACACAATTACAGACCCTTATGAAATGGCAAAGCATGCACTTGAGGATTTAGACCCTGATTTTGTGAAAACGGTTGAAAAAGGAGACATAATTGTCGCAGGGAAAAACTTCGGCTGCGGCTCTTCAAGGGAGCAGGCTGCAACCTGTATAAAGTATGCTGGGGTTGATGTTATAATCGCAAAATCATTTTCAAGGATATTTTACAGAAATTGCATAAATTCAGGCCTTCTTGCTATTGAATGCCCCGAGGTTGTGGATAAAATTACAAAGGATTCAAAGATTGAGATAAAGAGGGAAGAGAACAAACTTATAGTTGACGGGGTTGAGTACTCCTATCCCCCTATTCCAGAGGCGGTAAGGGATATAATTGACGACGGGGGCTTAATCCCTCACCTTCAGAAAAAGTTTAAGAAGGGATAATGTCCGTAAAGATTGAGCAGGCCTTTATCTTAAAAACATTTGTAATCAACGAATCAGACAGGATTGTTGTCGCTATAAACGAAAAGGGTCAGAAGATTTCCCTTGTGGCAAAGGGTGGAAACAGGCTTAAATCAAGGTTTCAGGGAAAGTTAGAGCCTTTTTCATTTGTTAAACTTGATTACTTTGACAGGGGGAAGGGTGGGCTTAATTCCCTTAACAATGTTGAACTTGAAGAGAATTTGCAAAAATGGGTTAAGGGGGATATGAAAAGGTTTTTAGCCCTTTCTTTTATCTGCGAGGTTGCAGACAGGTTTGTCTATGAAAAGGAGAAAAACCCCAAACTCTTCAGGCTTATAAAGCATGTGGTTGATTCGCTTAAAGAAAACTGCGATTTGAAATTAGGTGTTTCCTATTTCTGCATATGGATTTTGAAGTTGTCGGGGCTTTTAAAAGAGATTGATGAAGATATCCCCTGTTTAAAGGAAGTGCTTGATAACCCTTTAAACAAAATTGACTGCAAAGACACTACCCCCCTGTTTAACACGGCCATATCCCTTGTGCTGGAAACTTCAGACAAACCCTTTAACTCAGCAACCATGCTGAAAACAATTTTTTAAATTTTATTTATTGTCGGCATATTTGTTTTTAAAACAGCCAGGATAACTTTACAAAAGCCACCTTGTCGTTGTCGCTTCCGATAAAATTGTTGTCCAATCCGTTCATTGTTGAGGTTGAGTTTGTTATGCCTGCATATATCTTTCTGAAAGCGTCTTTCTGCCATGTAATAAGAAGGTAAAAGTAATGATAGGGTATTTTAAACCCGTAATCCCTGTAATTTGGCAAACTTGACTGATACATTGTTTTTAAACTTAATTTATCAGTGAAAAAGTATGTGCCGTTAAATTGAAGAGCCTTTTGCTTTCTTATAAATTCCCCTGTCTGTTTGTCGGAATATGTGTAAACAAAGAAATAGACTCCTATATGAAAGTCGGTAAAATCCGAGGAAATGAAAAAGTTATATGATTTGCTATCTACTAATTGAGGATTGTCTCCGTAAAGGATTGCGGTTCCTCTGCTGATTCCAAAGCCCGGCCTAAATTTACTGTACTTGCTCCAGTTAATCCCTATATTTTTCAAATTTACCGGGTATGTTTTTTCTTTGTAGTTTTCATTTCCTGAGTAAAAATTACTATAAATTTGAATTCTTTGTGTAAAAGTGGCTATTAACCAGGTTGAAATATCGTTTGAGAGAAAATCTGAATTGTAATAATGCTCTGTTCCGTAATACAATCCCATATTTAAAAAATTTAAAAAACTTTTGTCAGATTCAGGTTTATAGTTTATATTTTGTCCTATCATGAAGGATTTTACATCGTTTCTTTGTATAAACCCCATGTCGTTAACGTATTCCGGGGATTTGAAGTCGTAAGATACTACTGTCCTAAAATATCTGTTCCATTTGTAAAAGATAGTAAAATCCCCTGCTTTTCCGTGTTTTGTTGTGTTTTCCCCTTTTAAAGAGGTTGCCACAGCCTGATAAGTGATATCCCATTTGTTTATCTGGTTTGTCCCATCAATTGAAATAACCTGGTTGAAGTATGAGCCGAAATTTCTTAGTATGTAAAACCCCCCTATGTAATTTGACGGGGAAAAGTTGTAAGTCCCCCTTAAAACATTCCAATAAACATCCCTGTTTCTCCCTGTAAGGTTAAACCTTTCGGCCGGCACATCCTTTTCCATTGCCGAGATAACCGAAAAACCGATTTTTTTATGCTTTGTCGTAAACTTTAACCCGTATTCAGGCTTTACAATGTTCCTTGTATAGACAAGTTCAATAGGGGAAGAGAAGGATTCCATACCGTCCATAAAGAAAGGCCTTTTTTCCCTGAAGTAAACAGGGTATCTGTTGTTTATCTCCTGATAGACACTGTCAGCCTCAATCTGGGAAAAGTCAGGGTGAATTGTAAATTTTGCAACGGTATTACTTGAAATGTCGTACTCTCCCGTCAAGCCGACACTCATTTTTTCGTAAGAATGGCTTTGCTCACTGCCCCAGTTTTCTTTGGATTTTGAATAGGATGCCACAATCTCGGGGATAAGTTTTAGTTTCTTCTTTTTTAACTTCTTTATGTGGTCAAAAAGGGCAACCATATCGCCGTTTGTAATATCATTGGAATCCCTGTCTTCAGGCACACAGTTTATTGTTTCCCTGAAATCCCTCGGGATATTCCTTTGAACATTGAAATACCACTTTGAATTGCCGTTTTTGTCAACCTTCAGGTTTATGCTTGAAAAGGGAATTACAATCTCAACACTCCAGCCTTTATCAAAAAAATAAACTGCATGTTCAAATTCAATGTCAATATCCTGATATCCGCCTGTAACATAGTCTGATATAGAATCTGATATATCGTTCATTGTTGAAACTGAAAATTCATAGTACTGCCTTCCGTCTCCGAAAGTGTTAAAGGAAATATCAACTGAGTCTATATCACTCCATACATTGAAGGCGGAAAAATTAAGGTTGACGGAAAAATAGAGGAAGATGTTTACAAAAAGGCTCTTTTCTGGGATAAATTTGTTCAAACATACCCGGGAAACAATATAAAGCCATCCCAGAAAACAGAGATGTATATATTTCATAACGGAGAGGCTTTAATAATAGGGATAAAGTGCTATGACACCCACCCTGAAAAGATAAAAAGGATAAGAAGGAGAAGGGACAATGTATGGAGTGATATAGACTCAGTTGATATTTCCTTCAACACTTTCGGAGACGGAAGGCAGTACTATGAATTTTCAGTTTCAACAATGAACGATATATC
>WFPG01000189.1 GCA_015487755.1 Acidobacteriota bacterium | reverse complement strand
TTTACTGGGAGGTGAAGTCACCCCTAAAATAATTGCACTGAAAAAACCTGTGGCTTTTTTGAAAAAATCAATTTTTGTAATTTATCCTCTGTCAACTTTACTTATACCTTTGAAAAAATTTTTTAACGGCAACGGGGAAGAGAAGATACTGTTTTTAAATGTTATTCATATTGCAAGAAAGGAAAACGCAATTGACCATACTGAAGCATTCTTTTACGAAAATATTTTCAAAGCGAAAACAACCCCCTGCCTTTTTGCCGCAACACCGATTAACAAAGTAGAAGACAAATCAATCTTAAAAGGCTACCCTTTGCCTGAGATAGTGCCACTTTCAAGGGCTATTAAGATTATGCAAAAGGAAAAAACAAATATTCTGACAATAGATGAATCGGGAAGCATATCGGGGGTTATAACAAGAAAAAATATTGTTGATTATTTCACCTTTACCGAGATTGAAGAGTATGTTTATGAAAACAATGTAATAAGCGGAGAGATGCCTGTATCCCTGTTTGAATACCATTTTGATACAAGGTTAAACCAAAAGAAATTTAAAACAATTAACGGATATGTTTTTGACCTTTTCTCAAGATTGCCTGAAGAAGGGGAAGAAGTTTCGGATAAAATGTTCAGGTATAAAGTTCTGGAAATGAAAAACAACTTTATCACAAGGCTAAAAGTGGAGAAAATACATGAGTGAAATTATTATTGTTGCAATTGCAATACTATTTGAAGGCTTTTTTTCGGGAAGCGAAATTGCAATTGTATCTGCAGATAGTGGAAAACTTTTAGACCTTGCTCAAAACGGGAATAAAAATGCGGAACTTGTGCTTAAATTGAAGGCAAACCCGATTAGATTTTTAACCGTATGTTTAATAGGTACAAACCTGACAACCGCAACTGCTTCTTTTTTCGGCACATTGTTTATTCTTCAGCATTTACCGCAATATAAAGACATTGGCGTTTTCTTTATTATACCCTTAACAATGATATTCGGGGAAATGATTCCAAAAGCAATTTACTCTAAATTTGCGACCCCCATTTCTCTTATAGTGTCCAGAGCCATAAAATTCCTGTCAAAAATCCTTGCCCCAATAGTTTTTCTTCTAAACAAATGGAACAATATGGTTTCCTCATTTATAAAGAAAGAGGAAGATTTAATTACAAGAGAAGAGTTTTACCACATGCTTGACAGGGAAAAAGATTGCCTGCCTGAGCATTTAAGGGATATAATAAACAGGTTCAAGGAAAGAAAAGATATTGAATACGCACTTTTCGGAGAAAAAAATGCTTGATAGTTTTTTAAAAAAGATTGAAGACAAGAGCCTTAAAATAGGCGTTATTGGGTTAGGCTATGTCGGGCTTCCCCTTGCTATGGCATTTTTGAAAAAGGGGTACAAGGTTTACGGAATAGACATAAGCGAGATAAAGGTTGAAATGCTTAACGACGGCATATCCTATGTTCAGGATGTGTCTTCAGAGGATGTTAAAAAATTTATTTCAAGCGGGCAGTTTAAGGTCTCAACATCCTATTCACTTATCTCAAAGTTAGACGCAGTAAGTATAACCGTCCCTACCCCGTTGTCAAAATCAAAAAACCCTGATTTATCCTATGTTAAGCATGCGGTTGAAAACACATTGAATAATTTAAGGCAAAAGCCATTTTTGATTGTGCTTGAATCAACCACCTATCCGGGAACCACAAGGGAGTTTATAGTTGAAGAATTGACTAAAAAGGGAATGAAGGCGGGGGAAGAGATTTTCGTCGCATTCTCTCCCGAAAGGGTTGACCCGGGCAACAAATACTATTCAATAGAAAACACCCCGAAAATTTTAGGGGGATACTCTGAAAACTGTTTAAAAGCGGCAAGTATGCTTTATGGCAGGATTATTGAAAAAATAGTCAAGGTTGAGACACTTGAAGAAGCGGAGATGGCAAAACTCCTTGAAAACACCTTCAGGGCCGTAAATATAGCGCTTGTCAACGAATTGACTTTAATGTGCGACAGAATGGGGATAAACATCTGGAACGTTATAAAAGCAGCCTCAACAAAGCCTTACGGCTTTATGCCCTTTTACCCCGGCCCAGGCATTGGGGGGCATTGCATACCTTTAGACCCTGAATACTTGCTATGGAAAGGGAAAACAGTGGGGTTTTACAACAGGTTTATTGAATTGGCGTCAGACATAAACGCAAATATGCCACGCTTTGTGGTTGAAAAGGCTATAAGGATTTTAAACCGATTCGGAAAGCCTTTAAACAGGGCGAAGGTTTTGATTTTAGGAGTCACTTACAAAAAAGATGTAAGCGATTTAAGGGAATCCCCTGCATTTGACATAATCAAACTCTTAAACTCATACAATGCAATAGTGAATTACTCAGACCCCTTCCATTCAAAACTCTTTTTTGAAGGGGAGATGTACACCTCTGTTGAGTTAAAGCCTGAAAATATCTCGCTTTTTGACTTAATTATAATGGTTACAAACCACACTGCATTTAACCTTGAGGAAATTGCTGAAAACGGAAAGGCAATACTTGATACAAGAAACGCATTTGACGGAATAAAGAAAGATAATATCTTTAAACTTTAGGAGAAAAATAATGAGAAAATTGATAGACTTGCACATGCACTCAACGGTTTCAGACGGCACTTACACCCCTTCCGAACTTGTAAGACACGCAAAGGAAAAGGGATTATCGGCAATAGCGTTAACAGACCACGACACTGCGGGGGGAGTAAAAGAGTTTCTTGAAGAGGGGAAAAAACAGGGTATTGAAACAATTGCGGGGATTGAGATAAGTTCACTTTTTGAGGGATACCCTGAAATCCATGTCCTTGGATACTTCATAGACCCCGAAAATAAAGATGTAATGGAAAAACTCAACTTTCTTCAGGACGCAAGGAAGGTTAGAAACATAAAACTTATTGCAAGGCTGAAAGATTTAGGTTTTGAAGTCACATGGGAAGAACTTGAAAAAGAGGCAAACGGTCAGTTAATCGGAAGGCCTCACTTTGCAGCCTTAATGGTAAAAAAAGGCTTTGTTAAGGACACAAATGAAGCGTTTTCAAAGTACATTGGCAACGACGGCCTTGCCTTTGTGCCGAAAGAGAAACTCACAACCCCCGAAGCGGTAAGTTTTCTCTTTGAAAACGGCATTGTCCCGGTTCTGGCACACCCGATTTTAATAGGAATGAACACAAATGATTTAATAGACTTTATAATACTTCTCAAAAAAAGCGGGTTGCAGGGGCTTGAAGTAATCCACTCCGAAATACCTGAAAAGGAAAGCAGAAAATACCTTGAACTTGCTTACAGGTTCAACCTTGTGCCAACAGGCGGCTCAGACTTTCACGGCGAAAACAAGCCCTATGTAAAGATGGGAGTGCCTGAAGTTCCGTATGACTTTTTTATAAAACTCAAAGAGAGAAAAAGGGATATGTTCTCCATAATGGAAACAAGGAAACTGTAAATTTACCCTTATTTACACCTCGGCCTTCCTTTATAGCAAAAAGTTATGCCGTTTATTTTGAAGCAATTGTCTTTCATTCTGTAGTATTTTACCGTGTTGCATTCCTTTCCTTTATAGCAAAAGGTAATAGTTCCACTTTGTTTGTTTCCGCGAATAGACCACCTTCCGCTGCCTGAATTTGAACTTGCCGCACCGAATGAGGAAGTCTCGTTGCCGTAACTGTCACTGCTTGAGCCTGAATAAGAGGACTCGCTTGAATCGTAAAAAGTCCCGTTTGGGCAAAGCATTAACTTTCTTTCAGTACTTCCTTGATAAGAATAGTACTCCCCCGCTATCCACCTAACCAATTCGGGGTTTGTCTTCCCCGGGTCTCCCCCTGTAGTTGCTTTTTCAAGTTCTTTGGACGCATCATAAACAAACCTGTCTCCATGGTGCATAAGACCGTCAGGTGCAGAAAGGTTGAAGTCAACCTTAACATTTTTATTTACAACTTTTACATCCTTGACAAACTTCCCCGCTTTTAAAACATAATCCCCGGGAGGGATGTTTTTAAACTTAAACCTTGAAAAAACATTTGTTTTGCACATCCCCACCATTTTCCCCGTTTTTTTACTGTAAAGTTGCATAGGAAAATTCATTGCCCCCCTTTCAAAATCAGCCCAAACAAAGCCGTAAATTTTAAAAGAATTTTTGTGCTTCTTTCCCCAAAATGCATTTGAATTAAAGCAGAAAACGGTTAATATCAGAAAAACAGGAAAAAACTTAATAAACTTTAAGTTAACCATTATACCCCCTAAAAAATCCCTATTTTAAATTGAGATTTTTAATTCATCAAACAGAAACGGTTAGTTCACTATATCAAAAATAAACCTATTTCTCAAAAAACATTTTTAGAAGAGAAAATTTCGTTGTTTCTGTTAAACCTAAAAGTGCTAAAAAACTCGATATAAAAAATCCCATTTTTCCTCTTTTTTGATATAATTTTGATATAAACATCAAAAGGAGAGAAAAATGAAATTAGTATATGTTTTTTTAATTTTTGCTCTATTTTTCGGGCTTAATTTAAATGCAAAAGCGATAAAAGAAGGTGATATTGTTAAAAATTTTAAAGTTCAAGCGGATGACGGAAGCATTGTAGAACTTGGCAAATTAAAAGGGAAATGGGTTGTCCTCTATTTTTACCCTAAAGACGACACTTCAGGGTGCACAAAAGAGGCAATAACCTTTTCCAGACTGAAAAAGGAATTTGAAAAGGCAAACACCGTGGTTTTCGGGATTAACAAAGACAACCTTGAAAGCCACAGAAAGTTTAAGAAAAAACATAACATTACAATCCCTCTTCTTTACGACAAAACAGGGGAAGTTTCAAAGTACTTTGGAGTTAAGAGTTTGTTTGGGATGTGCAGAAGGGACACAATATTAATCAACCCTGAAGGCAAAATAGAAAAGATTTATAGAAGCGTTAACCCTGAAGGAAACCCGGAAGATATCTTGAATTATTTAAAACAAAAAATCGGGAGGAAATAGTATGGAAGATTGGGAAAAAGAATACCAAAATACTTTAATAATCTGGTTTTCAATTCTTTTTTCAACATTTATCTATTTTTTCATTTTAGGCTTAATGAAACCTTACCCTTTAAATTCTGAGATATACAAAACCCTATTCATAGAACAGAAAATGCTTTTCCCGCCTATAGTGAAAATACTTTATTTTCTTGGAATATCTCAATTTTTCATTGTAATCTTTGCTAAAAACATCTCTATTCAAGTATTTAAGAAAAACCCGAGAGTAAAAATAATAGTTATGTCAGCATTCGCCGAAAGCATTGCAATTTACGGTTTTGTGGCGGGATTTATAACTGAAAGTATCTTCTTCGTTCCCCTTGGAGTGCTTTCTATAATCGGGGTTTTACTGTGGATGCCTAAAAAATCCGACTTTCAAAGCGAAAACACAAAAAATCTACCCTACTCTTTTGAGTAAAAGAT
>WFPG01000188.1 GCA_015487755.1 Acidobacteriota bacterium | reverse complement strand
CTTATCTCCGTATTTATTTAAATTCCACAATGTAATCCTTTTTTCAGCCTTGTGCATTGACATGTTTTCTTTAGAAAAATAGAAAATAGAGAATAAAATAAGGAATGCGATAACAACTTTTTTTATTGTTTCATTGTTGTTTTTCTTTTCTCTTTTCGTTCTTTTATTGTTTTCAATCCATTCTAAAATCTCTTCTTCAAAGGCGTAAACCTTTTTCCCTTTCCCTGTTTGATAGACAGGCAGGTTTTTGTTTTTATGCCATCTCATTGCGGTTCTCTCGTTAACCCCGAGAAAAGAAGCAATCCCTTTCCATCCTTCAAGCATCTTTTTTTCTTTTGTCAATTTTTACTCCGAAAATAAAATATCTGATTTTATTTTAATAGGTTTTTTTTCATTGTTCAATTTCTGTATTTTTATTTTTCCTTAAAATTAAAGGGATTTCACTATTTTTGTGATAAAATTTATGTTTGATTTAGAGTTTATGCCGGAGGTGTCTTAAAATGACTGAAAAGGTTGATTACAAAGGAACGCTGAACCTTCCCAAAACTGATTTCCCGATGAAGGCTAACCTTCCTCAGAGGGAGCCTGAGTTTATAAAAAAGTGGGAAGAGCAGAATATTTATCAAAAGATTAGAGAAAGCAGAAAGGATAAACCGACCTGTTGTTTGCACGACGGGCCTCCCTATGCAAACGGGGATATCCATATAGGACACGCTTTAAATAAGATTTTGAAGGATATTATTGTAAAATCCAAAACGCTTGACGGATACAACACTCCATTTGTTCCAGGGTGGGACTGCCACGGCTTGCCTATTGAGTTAAAGGTTGACGCCCAGTTAGGCTCAAAAAAGAAGGATATGACAATTGGGGAGATACACAAAGCGTGTAGGAATTACGCCTTAAAGTTTGTTGAAAAGCAGAAAAAGGATTTTATAAGGTTAGGGGTTTTCGGTGAATGGGATAACCCTTACCTTACTTTAAAGCCTGAATATGAGGCGGAGATTATAAGAAATGTCGGTGAGATGTTTGAAAAAGGCTATGTTTACAAGGGGCTTAAACCTGTACACTGGTGTGCTTCCTGTGTAACCGCTTTGGCGGAAGCAGAGGTTGAATACGATGACCACACCTCACCTTCTATTTATGTGAAGTTTCCTTTGATTGATAAAATTGAAGGGATAGACGGGGATGTTTTTGTTGTTATCTGGACAACAACCCCGTGGACACTTCCGGCAAATTTAGGAATATCATTGCACCCTGATTTTGATTACGGTTTTTATCAGGCTGAAAACGGTGAAATTTACTTTGTCGCTGTTGAACTTGCGGAAAATTTTGCTAAAGATTGCAATCTGGGAGAGTTGAAACTCTTGAAAAAGGTAAAGGGAGTTGAACTTAACAGAAAGAATTGCAAGCACCCCTTTATTGACAGGGAATCCCTTATAATGGTCGGTGACCATGTTACATTGGAGCAGGGTACAGGCTGCGTTCACACCGCTCCCGGCCACGGTATGGAAGACTATATAATTGGGCTAAAATACGGGCTTGAGGTTTTTGTGCCTGTTGATGAGTTCGGCAGGTTTACAAAGGATTTCCCTTTAATGGAAGGGGAGCATGTCTTTAAGGCAAACCCGAAGGTTGTTGATCTGTTAAAAGAAAAGAATATGCTTTTAGGCTATTCAGAGGTTGCTCACCAATACCCCCATTGCTGGCGTTGTAAAAAGCCTATTATCTTCAGGGGGACTGAGCAGTGGTTTATTTCAATTGACGCAAACAATTTAAGGAAGAATGCGCTTGAAGAGATTAAAAAGGTTAACTGGGTTCCAAAGTGGGGCGAAGAGAGAATTCATAACATGATTGAAAACAGGCCTGACTGGTGTATCTCAAGGCAGAGAAAGTGGGGTGTTCCCATTACAGTTGCTTACTGCAAGGAATGCGGGGAGGTTTACCACTCTGCCGAACTGTTTGAGAATGCCGCAAAGGTTGTTGAAAAAGAGGGTGCTTCCGCATGGTTTGAAAGGGATATAAAAGAGTTTCTCCCTGAAGGGACAAAGTGTGAAAAGTGCGGCTCAACAGAGTTTAGAAAGGAAACAGATATCCTTGATGTTTGGATAGATTCAGGGGTATCCCATGCGGTTGTTTTAGGTAAAAGGGAAGATTTGCCTTGGCCTGCAGACATCTATATTGAAGGCTCTGACCAGTACAGGGGATGGTTCCACTCTTCCCTTTTAACCGCCGTTGCAACAAAGGGCAAAGCACCTTACAAAACTGTTATTACTCATGGCTTTGTTTTAGACGGCAAAGGGAACAAGATGTCTAAATCTGCAGGCAATGTTGTCGCTCCTCAGGATATTATAAAAAGGTACGGGGCAGAGGTTTTAAGGCTGTGGGCTTCCCAACTTGATTACAAGGGTGATGTAAGGATTTCGGAAGACATTATAAAGAGAAGCGCGGACACTTACAGAAAGATTAGAAACACCGCAAGGTATCTTTTAGGCAATCTCTTTGATTTCAACCCTGCAAAAGACTATGTGCCCTTTGACAAAATGCTTGTTTTTGACAGGTGGGCATTAAACAAACTTGCTCAGTTAAACAACAGGGTTGTAAAGGCTTACAGGGAATACGACTTCCACCTGATGTACCACCATGTTTTGCAGTTTTGCACCGTTGATATGAGCAACTTTTACCTTGATGTGTTGAAAGACAGGCTTTACTGCTCAAAAAAGGATTCTCTGGAAAGAAGAAGCGCTCAAACCGCTTTGTTTGAGATAGTTAAAAACCTTGCAATAATTATTTCCCCTGTTCTAACCTTTACCGCAGACGAAATCTGGCAGTATATACCTGACTTTGAAGGCAAAACAGAGAGTGTTCACCTTGCATACTTTAATGAACTTGATTTTAAAATTTCAGACAGCGAAAAGGCAATGTTTGACACATTGATTGAAGTCAGGGAAGAGGTATTAAGGGCCCTTGAAGAGGCAAGGAAAGAAAAAGTTATAGGCCACCCGCTTGATGCGGAGGTTTCCTTAACCTTGAAGGAGAAGCAGTTTGATTTGATTAACCCTTTAATTGACGAATTAAACAGGTATTTCATTGTTTCAAAGGTTAAGGTTGAAAAGGGAGAAGGGTTAAAGGTTGAGGTTGCAAAGGCTTCGGGAGAGAAGTGTTTAAGGTGCTGGAATTACGGCGAATTGAATAAAGACGGGCTTTGCAAAAGGTGTGAAACTGTTTTAAAGGGAGAATAGTTTGAGGTTTAAAAGAGAGAGAAGTAAACTCTCATACGCATACATTACAATTCTTATTGTTGTAGGGGATTGGCTTACCAAATACATGATTCACGATATACTGCCTTTGTACAATGGCTTTAAGGTTAAAGACGGCTTTTTCTCCATAGTGCATGTAAGGAATTACGGCACAGCATTCGGTTTTATGAACCATGGAAAGGAAACTTTCTTTAACAATGTGTTTTTTATAGCCGCTTCAATTGTTGCCCTTTTTCTCGTTTTTTACCTTATAGTTAAAGAGAAACCTTCAAATAACCTTTCGTTAATAGGCTTATTCCTTATTTTAGGGGGGATAATAGGCAATCAAGGGGAAAGGATTTATCACGGTTATGTTACCGATTTCCTTGATTTTTATGTAAAAACTCACCATTGGCCTGCATTTAATATTGCAGACAGTTCAATTACTGTAGGGTTAACACTTTACTTTATTGCAAACTATATTTTAGATAAAAACGGGAGATAATATGCACCCTAAACTTATTGAGATTGGAAACTTTTACATTCCCACTTACGGCTTTTTTGTGGCATTAGGGGTAATTTTAGGAGTATGGCTTACATTAAAACTTGCCGCAAAGGAAGGTTTTAGCAAGGAGCAGGTTGACCAGATTGGCAACCTTGCAATTTACTCTATTTTAGGCGGGCTTTTAGGTTCAAAACTTCTCTTAATTATCGTTGATTTAAAGTATTATATCCAGAACCCCGGCGATTTAATCTATGTTGTTCGCTCAGGGGGTGTTTACTACGGCGGGCTTATAGGCGGTTTGATTACAGGCATTTACTTTTTCAGGAAGTATAAACTGCCTGTCTGGAAGGTGGGAGATATTGCGGCTCCTCACATTGCTTTAGGGCAGTTTTTCGGAAGGTTAGGGTGTTTCTCTGCAGGGTGTTGCTATGGAAAGCAGTGTGCCTGCGGCTGGGGGATAACATTTCACTCTGAATTTGCGCACAATGTTGTGGGCACTCCGTTGGGCATTCCCCTATACCCTACTCAATTGATGCACGCTTTTTCAAATTTGTTTATTTTCCTTATTTTAAGGTTTTACTTTTATCCCAAAAAGAAGTTTGAGGGGCAAATACTCTGGTTTTATGTGCTTTTTTACAGCATAACAAGGTTTATTATTGAGTTTTTCAGGGGAGACACGGTAAGGGGCTTTGTGTTCGGCACCCTTTCAACATCGCAGTTTATAAGCCTTGTAATGTTTTTTATCGCAATTTTTATGCTTTACAAACTTAAACCGAAAAAGGGGAAAAATGCCTGAAAAAATAGTTTTTGAGTACTCTTTTGAAGAGAGGCTTGATAAATTTCTCTCAAATTACTTTAAAGATAAATTCTCCCGCTCAAAGATTAAGAAGGCTATTGAGAAGGGGCTTGTTAAGGTAAACGGGGAGACAGCCTCAAAGGCAGGCTTAATGCTTCAAGAGGGCGATGTTATTGAAATAGAGATTGAGGAAGAGGAGAATATAATTGATAAGGTTGAGCCTGTAAATATTCCCCTTGATATTGTTTACGAAGACCAATACCTGCTGATTATAAACAAGCAGGCGGGATTAACGGTTCACCCTGCTTCTTCAAACAGGGGAGAGCCGACATTAGTCCACGCTTTAAAGTATCACTTTAAATCACTTTCAACTTTAGGGGGAGAGCAGAGGGCAGGCATTGTTCACAGGCTTGACAAAGAGACAAGCGGGCTAATGGTTATTGCAAAGACAGACGAGGTGCACAAAAAACTTTCCGATATGTTTAAAAACAGGGAAATTGTAAAGGTTTACAAGGCTGTTTGTTTCGGCAAGTTTAAGGAAGAAACAGGGACAATTAACCTTCCAATAGGAAGAAGCCAATCTGACAGGAAGAAGTTTATAGTGAGAAATGACGGAAGAGAGGCAATTACCCATTACAAGGTAAAAGAGAGAATCGGGATGTTTTCCATTGTAAATGTAAGCCTTGAAACAGGGAGGACACACCAGATAAGGGTGCATTTAAGCCATATAGGGCATCCTATTGTGGGAGACAAGGTTTACGGCCAGAACAGGTGGAAGGGTATTGAAAATACAAAACTTCGTGCTTTTGTTAAAAACTTTCCAAGGCAGGCTCTTCACTCAGCACTTTTAAGGTTTTTCCATCCTATTACTGGAAAAGAGATTAAGGTTAAAAGGGATTTTCCTCAAGATATAAAAAGCCTTATTGAGGAAATTAAAAAATACTATCCTGCAAGTTCCGAATAAAGTTTTTTTGAGGGAATATCATACTTTTTAGACAAAAACTTGATTGCCTTTTTAGGTTCAATTTTTTCATTTATAAGCATATTGTATTCTTCAATAAGGGCTTGAGGTATTTCGCTTTCCCTTTTGTTTATTGGGGGTGAAAAGACAATTACAAATTCCCCCTTTTCTTTGTCTGAAAACTCTTTTAAAACCTCTTCAACCCTTCCTTTTATTACCTTCTGGTGGATTTTTGTTAACTCTTTAACTACCGCAACTTCCCTGTTTAGGCCAATGTCTTTTGCAACCTTCAATGTTTTTAAAACCCTTAAAGGAGACTGGTAAAATATAACGCTTGCTTCAATGTCCTTAATCTTTTCTAACTGCTTTTTTATCTCGCCTTCCTTTTTTCCTAAAAAACCGCCGAAAAAGAATTTATCAGGAGGAAACCCTGAAAGCATTAAAGCGGGGATTAGGGCTGTAACCCCCGGGATTACATCGTATTCAATCCCGTTTTCCTTTAAAAATTTAACTATCTCATATCCCGGGTCTGAAATAATAGGGGTTCCTGCGTCGGATATATAACTTACCGTTTTCCCTTCATCTAAGAGTTTTTTTATCTTTTCAAGTTTCTCTTCCCCGCTAAACTGGTGGAATGAGTCAACCCTTGTTTTTATTCCGTAATGCTCAAGCAGTTTCCTTGAATGCCTTGTATCTTCGCAAAAGATAATGTCTGACTCTTTCAATACCTCAATTGCCCTTAATGTGATATCCTTTAAATTCCCAATCGGCGTTGAAACAAAGTAAAACATCAACTTAATTTTTCTTTTACAATTTTGTTTACTATTTTTCCGTCAACCTGTGAGCCGTACTTTCCCATAACAATCTTCATAACCTTTCCCATATCCCTCACGGTTTGAGCGCCGCTTTCTTTAATCGCTTCTTCAACAATTTTTTCAACTTCCTCTTCTGAAAGTTGTTTTGGAAGGTATGCCTTTAATACTTCAACCTCTCTTTCTTCCTTTTCTGCCAAATCTTCCCTTCCACCTTCCCTGTATGCCTTAATAGAATCTTCCCTGCTCTTTACCAT
>WFPG01000187.1 GCA_015487755.1 Acidobacteriota bacterium | reverse complement strand
GTTTTCAACATTTAAAGTGTTTCCTTCTTTTTCAATTGTCCTTAAAAGAAAGGTTTTTATCCCTGAAAAACTCATATCGTCGCTTCCGTCACTCATTTTAGGAATAGGCAGTTTATATGTCGGTTTGCCATTTTGCGCAAGTTTATCAATTATAGGGCCTCCGGGATAACCCAGATTCAACATTTTGGCAAATTTGTCAAAGGCCTCTCCCACAGCATCGTCCCTTGTCTTGGCAAGCAATTTAATCTCTTTTTTTTCATTTAAATAAAATAAATGGGTATGTCCACCTGAAACAACAAAAGCCATAGCGGGCAATTGGATTTTATCTCCGTACTCTATAAAAGCACTCTGAATATGGCATTCAATATGGTTTAAAGGAACAAAAGGTATGTTAGACGTAAAAGACAAGCCTTTTGCAAAAGATACCCCCACCAACAGTGCGCCTAAAAGCCCGGGGCCGACAGTTACCCCGATTAAATCTATGTCTTTTACGGTAATTCCCGCTTCTTTTAGTGCCGTTTGATAAACAAAACGAATATTTTTTACATGTTCCCTTGACGCAAGCTCAGGCACAACCCCGCCGTAAGGGGCATGAACCTTAATTTGCGAAGAAACTATGTTTGACAGCACCTCGCTTCCGTCTTTTACAACGGCAACAGAGGTATCGTCGCAGGATGTTTCTATTCCCAATACTATCATTAGACTTTATACTTCCCTGCTAAAATATTTTTATTTTTGGAAACATTATCAAAATCAATGACAATATGCCCGAGCCATACACCGGCAAAACCTACCTGAGTAATCAAAGTGTTCCAGCCGTCTTTTGAAACAACATTCAATCCGCCGTCTAAAAATGTGTGGGAATGCCCGCCTATAATTACATCAATTCCCGAAACCTGCTCCGCCAGTTCAACATCGCCAATATCGGTTTTATAAGCGCTTATCCCCAGATGGGAAAGGCATATTACAATATCACAGCCCTTTTCTTTCTTTAAAAATTCAACCATCTTTTTTGAAACGCTTACAGGGTCAACATACTCAACCCCCTTGTGGTTATCTTCGGTAACAAGCCCTTTAAAATCAACTGTTAAACCGAACACCCCTATCTTTCTGCCTTTTCTCACATAAATCTCATAAGGCTTAACCTTTTTTCTTAAAATAGGGTGAGTAATATTTAAGTTAGAAGATACAACTGAAAAATTTGCATACTTCATTGCCTCTGCCAATTTGTCGGTTCCGTTGTCAAAATCGTGGTTCCCTAAAGTTGCGGCATTGTAACCTAACTTGCTCATCAATTGGTAATCTAATTTGCCTTCATAGTAATTGAAATAAGGGGTACCCTGAAAAACATCCCCTGCGTCAAAAAGGAGTATATTTCCGTATTTTTTCCTGAATTCCTTTAACATTGTCTGCCTTTTGGCATAGCCTCCCATACCTGGAAACCTTTTATCGGTTAAAGGAAAAGGCTCTATATGAGAGTGAACATCGTTTGTATGGAATATGTGGATTACCGATTTTTTATTAAAAAGGTAATCAGGCCCCGCAAATGCGGTTGCAGTTCCTAAGAAAAATACTGTTTTTATAAAATCCCTTCTGTCCATCATTGCAGCACTATCCTTCCTTCTATTTTCTCATTGATGTTTTTATGCTTTTTAATGTATTCAATTATCGCTTCCCTTAACAAAACCCTTGTATCTTTCACCAATTCCCCCCTCTGCATAGCAGGCATACTTCCGCCCCCTTTATAGAGGTAGTCAATTGTTGCAACTTTATAGGTTTTATAATCTTCCACCTGTTTCCCGTCAACATAGGCGTCAATCAACCCGTCGTTAACGGTAATTGTTAAGTTTGAAACAGGCTCCCCATTGTTTTCAACAATCTCCCTTATAAGTTCAAGAAAGTCTTTTCCGGAAAACCTTAAAATAACAATCCTGTTTTGAAAAGGCATTAAATTAAAAGCATCTTTAACCCTTATCTCCCCTTTGTAAATTGGAGCCCTTAATCCGCCGCTATTTGTTATGGCACAATCAACATCTTTATCAAAGTGTTTGGCCGTGTCAAAAATAACATCCGCAACAAAATTACCGAGTGTTGATTCAGGCTTTCCCCTTACCAAATCCACTTCTGCATAACCTATTACCCTATTCATTTCTTTATAAAGTTGTTCTTTATACGGTTTTATAAGCTCAACAACTTCTTTATCTTCGGGAATTTCCTTTGAAACATCGGAATGATACCATTGGAATTTTGTCCCCTGTTGCTTTTTATAAACCGTCTCTGGCTTTGAAACACAGGAAACAAAAATTAAAAGCAAGACACATAGCATTAAAACCTTTTTCATATTTCCGTCCCCTCCGGGTAATTCAGCGGGTCTTTGAAACCTGCCTCTTTAAACCCTTTTAACCTTAATTTACAGGAATCACACCTGCCGCAAGGGTTTCCTTGAGAATCGGGATTGTAGCAACTGTTTGTTAGAGAGTAATCAACCCCCAATTCCATTCCTAATTTAATTATTTCAGATTTTTTCAAATCAATCAAAGGGGTATGGATTTTAAAACTCTTACCCATATCGGAATACTTTGTCCCTAAAGTTATAGCCTTTTCCATAGTTTTAATAAATTCAGGCCTGCAGTCCGGATAACCGCTGTAATCAAGGGCATTTACCCCTATAAAGATATCTTCAATATCGTTAACCTCGCAAAACCCTGCGGCAATGGATAAAAATATTGTATTCCTTGCGGGAACATAGGTAATAGGAATGCCTTCTCCAATCTTTTCTATAGGAACATCAGGCACTTCTATATCTTTATCCGTTAAAGCCGAACCGCCTATAATATTCAATGACAACGGAAAAATAAAATGAACCGCATTGTACTTTTTCGCCAGAGATTTTGCCCTCTCCAATTCTACCTTATGCCTCTGGCCGTAATCAAAACTCAAAGCGTAAGGCTTATACCCTTCATTTACAGCAATTGCCAGACAGGTTGCAGAATCAAGGCCGCCGCTTAATAAAACAAGGCATTTTCTCATACACACTCCTTTTTCTTTTACTTTTTTATTTTAAATCACAAAACAAACCTTTAAAATAGTTTTTATGAAGAATGAAAGTTTCTCAATAATTTTTTTTACAATACTTGCCTTTTCCCTTCCGGTTTCAATAACCGCATCTCAAATATTTACCGCGATTATAGTATTTTCTGCTTTGTTTAACATTATTAAAAGAGAGAAGATTGACTTTTCATGTTTTCCTCATCCCATACTTTTATTTTTATTTATGACATTCCCGCTTATCTCTTTTATAAATGCAGAAAATATCGTTAAAGCACTAACATGGTACAAAAGGCATCTTTACATTGTAACACTGCCTATATTAACCGCTTATTTTTTAACAATAAAAGAAAAAAAAGAGACTTTGCTGAAAGGTTTTCTTTTCGGTGCATCTATTTCAACTATAGCGGCGCTTTTTCAGCCTTTTTTCGGATTAAACTTTGACAAGCCTTTCAATATCCACACATACTATGTTTTTGCAACAGGGTTTTTGTCTCATCCGCTAACCTATTCAGAAACAACCTCTTT
>WFPG01000186.1 GCA_015487755.1 Acidobacteriota bacterium | reverse complement strand
TCCTTGTTCAATAACAAAAGTTCTTTCCCGGTTATGGAACTTTTGATTTCATATTTGGTTCCAATTTCCATATAAATTCTTAGATATTTCACAAAATTTCTCTTACCTTCCATCCACTGAAACTTTCCGAAAATTTCATAATAATCATTATCTCCTATCACTTCTATAGCATCTGTCTTTTGGTTTAATAACCTGTCTGGCCTTGATTTGTAATATTTTTCTTCTTTTTCTCTATTCTTTAAAGGTATTGAGTTGCAATAGTAAAAATAAACAGTTAGGTATTTTTTATCTTTATCTCCATACCATTTCCCGCTAACCTTACTTCCTATTATTGAAAAATAAGGGGCGCAACCGCAAACTATAATAGGTTCAACCTTGTCTATCTCAGCATTAAACTTTTTTAAGAAAAAGCCTATATCCACACATTTAAAGTTTCCTTTTTTGTCTAAAAGAAACTCAGGCCTCGCTATCAGGTTGTTTTCCGCTTCATTTTTTAGCAAGTTATTAAAACATTCCACATCTATAACATGTATTTTCCATGCAAAGTATTGTATAAGTTCATAGTTGTAGATTTTTATTATTCCAAAGAGAATAGTAAAAACAACAAAAATGATTAAAAAGTAAGTTGTTTTTTTCTTCATTTTCCCAACACCTTTCCCCTTTCTTGTTTTTTATTAGGTATTGAATTTAAAATTTTTTCTTTTCCCAATTTCTCTTCCAACAAAGAGATAAACTTTGCAAAGGGTTTGTGTGTAAGAAAGAACACTTTAACCTTTTCATAACCAAATTTCTTCTCAAATTCTATAGTAACTTTATACAAATAAAGAAATTTTTTTGCTTCTATAGACTTCACTTTATCATAAAAGATAATTACTTTAGCCCAATGAGAGAGGATAAAGTAATCGTTATAACAATATAACCTTACAATAGGATAACTCATTGAATACCAATAAGATCTTGCGCCACACCTCAATTTGCACAGTGGAATTTTGCCAATTTCAAGTTTGTGCTTGAAAAAGGATGGCAAAAAGATAATTAAACTCACAACAATTAAAAGAATAAAAAAAATTATTAAATCTTTAATCAACATTATTGCTCCTGTTTCTATTGACGCAAATTATAATAAATTTTTTTTGAGAAGATTAGATTTTTATTAAATGTTTTTTGCTATCTTCAACATTAATTCTTACCTCATATCTTTGCAAAGATTTGTGAAATATTATAGCATTATAACCGTCTTGTTTTAAGGGGGTTGGTTTGGTAACACATATTATTGGCGCAGGGCTTGCAGGGTGTGAGGTTGCATACTTTCTTGCAAAAAAAGGGTATAAGGTAAAACTTTACGATATAAAGCCTGAAAAATTTACAGAGGGGCATAAAAGCCCTAACTTCGGGGAATTGCTGTGCTCAAATTCTTTAAGGGGGGATACCCTTACAAACGCAGTTGGCTTGTTAAAGGCCGAAATGAGGCTTTTAAACTCCCTTGTTATGCAGTGTGCGGAGAAGACAAAAATTCCCGCAGGGGGAGCACTTGCGGTTGACAGGCATAAGTTTGAAGATTGCATTACCGAAATAATACAATCCTTTGAAAACATTGAGGTTGTTTGCAAAGAGGTTAAAAATCCCGAAGAGTTGGACGGGATAAAGGTTATTGCTGCGGGGCCTTTAGCAACTCAAGGCTTAACTAAATGGATTGCAGAAAAAACAGGGAAAGAAAACCTTTTCTTTTTTGACGCAATAGCCCCTATTGTTGACGCTGAAACCATTGATTATACGAGGGCTTTTTTTGCGTCAAGGTACGGCAAGGGGGAAGGTAAGGATTATTTAAACTGCCCTATGGAAAGGGAAGAGTATTTAAGGTTTTACAGAGAGTTGGTAAATGCCGAAACGGTGAAGTTAAGGGATTTTGAGAAGGATAAAAAACTTTTTGAAGGGTGTTTGCCTGTTGAAGAGATTGCAAAGAGGGGGGAAGACGCATTGAGGTTTGGTCCTTTAAAGCCTGTGGGTTTGCCTCACCCTGAAACAGGAAAAGAGTTTTACGCTGTGGTGCAGTTGAGAAGGGAAGACAAAGAGGGAAGGTTTTACAATATGGTCGGTTTTCAAACACACCTTACCTATCCCGAGCAGAAGAGGGTTTTCAGGCTTATTCCCGGGCTTGAAAACGCAAGGTTTGAAAGGTTTGGCAGAATGCACAGAAATACCTATATAAACTCCCCTCAAATTCTTGACGAATTTTTCAGAATGAAAGAGGACGAAAATATATTTTTTGCAGGCCAGATAACAGGGGTTGAGGGTTATGTTGAGTCTGCCGCAAGCGGTTTAATGGTTGGTTTTTACATTCACTCTCTTTTAAAACATGGAAGAATTATTCAATTTCCTGAAAACACGGCACTTAGAGGTTTATCCAGCCACATCTCAACCTATTCACACAACTTTCAGCCGACAAATATCACTTTTTCCTTAATACCTGATTTAAAGGAAAGGGTTAGGAATAAAAAAGAGAGAAGGCTTAAAATTGCTGAAAGAAGTTTATCAGAGTTAAAAGAGTTTGTTTCAAAGATAGATTTTTAAAACTTTGATTTTCTTGAAAAGTTAGATTTAAAAATGCTTGTTTTAAAAACTGTGGAACAATTGTTGAGAGTAAAATTTCCTTTTTAAAAAAATTAGAAAGGCAAAAATTACAAAAAATTACTTTTGCCCTAATTCTTTGTTATTTTTATTT
>WFPG01000185.1 GCA_015487755.1 Acidobacteriota bacterium | reverse complement strand
TTTTAATGTCATTTTCCGTATATCCCTTTTGCTTTTCTATTAAAAGTTTTAACTCTTTAAACTCCTTTCTTGCGGCAAAGCCGAACCATGAAAGGTTAAAAAGGGCCTGCAAATCCCTTAAATCTCTTTCTTTAAAAAGAATCAGCCTTTTTCTTAATTCGTCAACATCGTCCGAATCGCCCCTTAATTCAAGAAGCCTTTTGTAATTCGGATTGTTTTCAATAAAGTTTTTCTTGTTTACCGAAAAAAAGTTGTCTATTAGAAACAGTTTTTCTTCTTCGTTCATCAATGAGGGGGGTTTTAAACTTAAATCAAGGTATATATCGCTTATCTTTTTTTCGGTGTAAAGAACAATCTGTTCAATCAAAGAGGGCACAAGGTTTACCGTTATCTTTGTTTTTTCAAGTTTGTCAATTAAATAGGGAATATCGTAGTATCCCTTTATGCCGTGAAGCCTTACCCATGGCATAATAGCCTTTTCTTCAGCAATATCCACATAATAAGGCTGGTGCATGTGAAACAAGAATAAAACCTTTGCCTTTGCCATTTAGCCCTCCCGTACCTTCCGCTTTATTATACTTCAAACAAAGGGCTAAAGTGCAGGTATTTCAATTTTCCTATAAGATTGAAGATTGTTACCTATCCTTTTTTAAAATAAAGTATAAAATTGTGGCAAACAAAGCGCCCAATCCGTCGCAGAGCATATCTTTTTGGGCATCCCATATATCACCCTGCGCGCTGACATAGTCAAGCCCCGCCTTAGGGTTCAGGTTGGCTGCGGCTATCCATTCAATAATCTCGTAAACAGCGGCAACGGTGAATATTGCAAAAACAGGGAAAAGAAAAAGCATTATTTTTGAATTAACAAGTTTTTTTCTATCAACAAACTCTGCAATTGCAAAAGCGTAAAACCCCACAGAAAAATGGGCAATTCTATCATAATTGTTTCTCTCCCACCCGAAAAGGTTATTTACAAAATCAAAGGGAACATTCTTAAAAACATAATGCCCCCCTATTGTGTGCATAATAATCCAGACAAACATTAAAGCATAGGCTGTATTTGAAAAACGAAACTTTTTATAGGTTAAAACAAGGGGGATAACAACAAGCAAAACAGTAAGGTTTTCAAAAAACCACACCTGACTATCAACGGGATTTATCGCACACACAACAAAAACAACAATGTAAACCAACAACAAAATTTTAGGAAACTGAAATAATTTCTTATTTTCCATGTAATAAATTATACCTCAAAAATGCTTTTTTTAATTATTTGATTTTGTTATCAAAACCAAAACGAACATTTTTTTGGGAATAACTCAAAATAAAATTGACACTTTTTTGGATATTATTCATATCAATTTGACATTTTTTTTGGGGATAATATCTATCTCTTGCTAATTTATAACACATATACGGTGGCATTTTGGAATTGTGTTATAATTCAATTAGAAAAACTAATCTTTGAGAGGTATATTTTATGAAAAAACTGCCTATCGGGTTAAATAGTTTAGAAAAGATAATCAAAGGCAATTACATCTATGTGGATAAAACAAAAAAGTTGTATGATTTGCTTGAGGCAGGGCAATACTTCTTCCTCTCAAGGCCGCGAAGGTTTGGGAAAACTTTAACCGTTGACACATTGAAACACATTTTTGAGGGAAACAAAGACTTATTCAAAGGCCTATACATTTATGATAAATGGAATTGGGAGGAGAGGTTTCCCGTTATCAGGATAGACTTCAGCGGTGGAAATTTTTCTACGAAGGAAAAGTTTGAAGAAAGAGCAATTACCGTGCTTGAGAAAAATCAGATACTTTTAGGTATAGAGTGCACCAAAAAAGACCCTTCAAATTGTTTTGAAGAATTGATTTTGAAGACTTATCAAAAATATCAAAAACCCGTTGTCGTTCTTATAGACGAATACGATAAGCCTATACTTGACAACATTGAAAAGCCTGAATTAGCGGAAGAGATAAGGGATCTGCTTTCAAACTTCTACGGAGTGCTGAAAGGTTTAGACGAATACCTGCGCTTTGTACTGCTAACAGGCGTTACAAAATTCAGCAAGGTAAATTTGTTCAGCAAGTTAAATAATTTATACGACATAACGGTAAACAGAAAATTCTCTGATATCTGCGGGTACACCGAAGACGACCTTGATAAGTATTTTTCCGAATACCTGAAAGGCGCAGACAGAGAAGAGATAAGAAAGTGGTACAACGGCTATTCGTGGTTAGGGGAAAAGGTTTATAATCCTTTTGACATACTACTATTCATAAGTAATGAACATCAATTCAGGCCTTATTGGTTTGAGACGGGAAGCCCGACATTTTTGATAAAGTTGATGAAAAAAAAGAAGTACTTTATCCCCGAACTTGAAGGAATAGAGGCTACAGACAGTATGTTAGGCAGTTTTGATGTTTACACAATGGAGATAGAGGCGTTGCTTTGGCAGACGGGATATTTAACCATAAGGGGAACAAAGCAAATAGGCGAAAGGGAAAGTTACCTTTTAGGCTTTCCAAATTTAGAGGTAAAGATATCCTTAAACGAATTTATATTAAAACAACTCTCAAATGTGGAACCTAACCTTTACAGCACAAGCATTGAAAAGGTTTACAACGGCTTTGTTTCGGGAGATATAGAAGCCGTAATATCGGTCCTTAAATCCCTGCTATCCGCAATCCCTTACACAAACTTTACAAAGAATGAGATTGATTCTTACGAAGGATACTATGCAAGCGTAATATACTCATACCTTGCCTCTCTCGGAGTTGACTTAATAGCCGAAGATATAACGAATAAGGGAAGGATAGACTTAACTATTTTGCTTCCCGAGAAGGCGTACATAATTGAATTCAAAGTAAAGAACGAAAACGAAGACAAAGACCCCCTTGAGCAGATAAAGGAAAAAAAGTATTATGAGAAGTACATAAACAAGGTGCAAGAGATTTACTTAATTGGGATTACATTTGATAAGGGGGAGAGAAATATAACAGAATATAAGTATGAGAGATTATAGATTAGAAATTAGGAATTTTTGGATTGAAAGAAGGAAATTATCTATTTAATTTAAAAGGGGTCTACCT
>WFPG01000184.1 GCA_015487755.1 Acidobacteriota bacterium | reverse complement strand
CTTCTAATATCTTTGTATTCTTATCAAAAAAGCCTTTAAATAACTCCCAGTTGGGAGAGCCAGAAAAATGGCTTTTACCTGTAAAAACAAAGATTAAACTATCTCTTAATTTTTTATCCAGATTAACCTTTTTCCTTTCAAATCCGTTTATTCCGAAATAAAAAGCGTTTGCCCCGCCGTAAAGAGGCGCCAGATAGTCTTGCAAGCCTGCAGGATACCTCATGAATTTTGCCTCAATATTTTTTAAAATATCCGCAACCTGTCTTCTGTTAAATTTTAAATTCAAGATTTTTTTAAACCCGTAAAAAACACCAACAAGCAAAGAAGAGGAAACCCCTAATGAAGAGCCCTGCGGGAAGTCTGAATAAAATTCAACCTCAAACCCGTAACCTGCATTTAAATAATCAAGCAAAGAACTCACAAGAGATAAATCGTTGTGGTTTGACGGAAAATACTCCGAAAGCCCTGAATTTAAATTTTTAAGTAAGGTTTTCCCATTTGCATTTCTAATAGTTATTTTAACACCCTTTGAAAGTGTTGCATTTAAAGTAAAGGGGCTGTCAAAAAAAAGGTAAATAGGATAGATATCAAGCGTTCCCCCCGCAAGGTCAACTCTTGCAGGGGAAAAAACCTCTATTTGTTCCATACTAATTTGCGATGTGTAATGCGTCTAATTTTTTCCTTGCAAGGCTTGCTTCTTTGGACATCGGGAATTTTTCAATCAATTCCTGCAATTGGACTGCTCCCATTCCTGCCGCTCCCATTTCAAAAAGAGCAAGCCCTTTTTTAAGCATAGCAGCAGCAAGGACATCAGAATCTGGGTAATCCTTAATTATTTTGTCAAAACTGTCAATTGCGTCTCTGTATTTTTCCTTTTCAAAATAACAAAGCCCAAGCCAGTAATAAGCATTATCAACCTTTTCAGTATTTGAAAATTTGGCAATATAGTCTTTAAACTCTATTATGGCAATATCGTAATTGCCTTTCATATAATCTGCATAGGCCTGAGAAAAGAGGGCGTCCGGGTTTGTTATGCCGTTAAAATCTTGAGGTTGTTGCTGCTCACCGGTATTATTCGCATTTTTATTTTCGCCGTTGTTTTCAAGAGCTGAAATCTTTGTTAAAAGAAAGGTAACCTTGTCGTTTAACTCCTTAATTCTCTCTAAAATTGCATTTATGCTGTCCTGTATCTCCTGTTGAGTAGCAATTAAATCGGCGTTTGTACCACTATTTTCTTCTTTCGCACCTACTTTCTTTTCCAATTCTTTTAACCTTTTTAATTCCTCGCTCTGCTGTGCCTGAACCTTCCACAACTGGTCTTTAATGTCGTTTAAATCCTGGGCGCTTTTAGTATTGTCAACACAGCCCACCAGCAACAACGGTAAAAAAAGCAAAACCGCAAGTTTTTTCATACACTCACCTCACCACAAATATTATTTTGAAATAATAACAAAATGACATCTTCTATTTTGAGACCACGCCCACTCATTGTGCCCTTTTACCTTTGGGAACATTTCGCCGAAACTAATTGTTTTCATTCTATCAGGTGAAATGCCGAGAGAGATAAGGTAATTTTTTACCGCATGAGCCCTTCTGTCTCCAAGGGCGAGGTTATACTGTTCCGTTCCCCTTTCGTCGCAATGGCCTTCTATAAGTATCTTTACGGTGGGGTGCTCTTTTAACCACTTTGCGTGTTTTTTCAAAATTTCCCTTGTTTCAGGTGTTAACCTTGATTTGTCAAATTCAAAATAAACATCTTCCAGTATGTTTTCCTTGTTTAATTCATCAACCGACTTTGATTCAAAGTCGTTTTTCTTCTCTTCTCCCATTGTATTTTCATTTATCACAGTGTTTTCTATAGACTCTTTCTTTGCAGTCTCCTGGGTTTTTTGTGTTTCTTTTTTGGTTTTAGTTTGCGGCACTGTTTTAGCCTCTTTATGACAGGAAACGGAAATAATTACCAAAGCAAATAAAGATAAAATGAGAAGTTTTTTCATACTAACCCCCTTAAATTTCTTTTCTTCTTAATATTATATTCAATTAAACCGTATTCTCAAAACTATATATGATTTATTTGTAATAAAAGGTTTTGATAATTGAAACAATTATTATGTTGTGTTAATATTTAAATCTCTGAAGGGGTAAATTATGTTTGGATTTACGGTAATACAAAAAGATAAAAATACAAGAGCAAGGACAGGTGTTTTAAAAACCGCCCACGGAGACATTGAAACACCTATTTTTATGCCTGTTGGAACACAGGCTACCGTAAAGGCTTTAACCCCCGAACAATTAAAAGAGTGTAAAGCGCAAATAATTTTAGGAAACACATATCATTTGTTTTTAAGGCCAGGACACAAAATAATAGAGAAATTAGGCGGATTGCATAAATTTATGAACTGGGATAGGCCGATTCTAACCGACAGCGGCGGCTATCAGGTTTTCAGCCTGTCTGAATTGAGAAAAATTACCGAAGAAGGGGTTGAGTTTAAATCCCACCTTGACGGAAGTAAAAAATTCCTTTCTCCTGAAATTGCCCTTGAAATTCAAAATTCGCTCAACTCAGACATTGTAATGGTTCTTGACGAATGCCCTCCATACCCTTCTACATACGATTACATTAACCTTTCTCTATCGTTAACCACAAAATGGGCAAAAAGGGCAAGAGATGCATGGAATTTTTCCGTTGAAAAAGACGGAAGGTATCAATTTGGGATTGTTCAAGGCGGAATGATAAAAGAACTAAGGAGAAAATCTACTTCTCAACTTATAGAAATAGGGTTTGACGGCTACGCCATTGGCGGATTATCGGTTGGTGAGCCGAAAAACCTTATGTACGAAGTACTCAGTTATTCCGTTGAATGGCTACCTGAAGATAAGCCACGCTATTTAATGGGTGTAGGCAAACCTGAAGATATACTCTACGCCGTTGAGCAGGGAGTGGACATGTTTGACTGCGTATTGCCTACGAGGAATGCAAGAAACGGACAACTTTTTACAAAAAACGGTACAATAAACATTAAAAGAGAAGAATATAAGTTTGACGAAAGACCTATTGAAGAAGGATGCGATTGCTACACATGCAAAAACTTTTCAAGGGCTTATTTAAGGCACCTTTTCCACGCAAGGGAAATACTCTCTTCCGTTTTGAACACCATACACAATGTAAGGTTTTTCTTAAGGCTGATGGAAGAGGTGAGAGAGTCTATTAGACAACAGAGATACAATGAGTTTAAAAGAGATTTTTTAAATAATTACAATAAAAATTCGGAGGTGTTTTAGTGTTTGAAACATTAGCGTACGCAGGTACAGGGCAGGCTGCAGGCCAACAAAGTTTTTTAATCCAGATTTTCCCATTAATTGTTTTGTTTTTTATCTTCTACTTTTTCCTTATAAGACCGCAGACAAAAAGGCAAAAGGCTTTAGACCAATTGAGAAACAACCTTAAAGTGGGAGATAAAGTTATTACCACAGGCGGCATTTACGGAGAAGTTGCGTTTGTGGGAGATAATGTGGTTCACCTTAGAGTTGCAAAAGATGTTAAATTGACCGTCGCAAAGGCTGCAATAGCGGGCCTTCAGTCAAACCCGGAACAAAATTTGAACTAAAAAATATAGAGGAGAGTGGCTAATTATGAAATGGAGAATTTTACTGGTAATTTTTCTTACAGTCGGTGCTATCTACTATGTTTATCCCCCTCAGGAAAAGATCAATTTAGGCCTTGACTTGAGAGGCGGAATTCACATGGTTTTGAAAGTTAACCTTGACGAAGCGTTGCGTGCGGAATTAGATAATACCAAGTCTAACCTTGAGTATATGCTTAAAGATGAAAAAATTGAATTCTCTAAAATCAGCAAGGATGATAAAAACCTAAAAATAATTGTAGAAGGTATTCCGGCTGATAAAATAGAAAAAGCAAAAGATAAATTCAAATCATATATGGCGGGATACTCAATGAGGGAAACTGACAATGGGACTTTCGAGTTTACAATGAAAGAATCCCTTAAAAAAGAGATTTCAAAACAGGCTATGAGACAGGCACTATTAATTATTAACAACAGGGTGGACGAATACGGAGTTGCTGAGCCTGTTATTCAGAGGCAGGGATTGGAAAGTGACAGAATTGTAATTGAACTTCCCGGTGTAGATAACTCGGAAAGGATTAAAAAAAGCCTTTCAGAACCGGGATGGCTGGAATTAAGGCTGTTGGCGGACCCCAACCCCTACCCTTCAAAAGAAATGGCATTACAGGCACATAACGGTAAATTACCTGAAGGTACAACAATTATGCCGGGGGAAGACGGAAAATCATTTTACATTGTGAAAGAAAGGGTAGAACTTAACGGTAACGACATTAAAACCGCAAGAAGGGGTACAGACCAATACGGCTCACCAGCAGTTTCTTTTTCATTAAACAAAGTCGGTGTTGAAAAGTTCTCAAAAGTAACAGGGGAACATGTAGGGGAAAGGCTTGCTATTATTCTGGATAAAAAGGTTATTTCAGCACCGAGAATAAATGAGCAAATTAACAGCCCCACTGCTCAAATTACAGGAAGGTTTACATTGGAAGAAGCGGAAGACCTTGCAATAAAATTAAGGTCAGGTGCTTTGCCCGCTTCAATGACTTTTCTTGAAGAAAGAACGGTAGGGCCGTCTCTGGGAAGAGACTCAATTAGAAAGGGTATTAAAGCCGCTTTATGGGGAATGATAATTGTAATGGCATTTATGCTTTTCTACTATAAACTTGCAGGCGTAAATGCGGATATAGCACTTATTCTCAATATGATATACCTGTTAGGCGGGCTTGCATATTTCCATGCTACTTTAACATTGCCGGGTATTGCAGGCTTTATTCTTACAATAGGTATGGCTGTTGACGCAAATGTTATTATCTTTGAAAGAATTAAAGAAGAATTGCGAAACGGCAAAACCCCAAGGGCAGCGGTAGATACAGGGTTTTCGAAGGGTTTATCGGCTGTTTTAGACGGAAATATAACAACACTTATTGCGGCGGTATTCCTGTTCCAGTACGGTACAGGGCCTGTTAAGGGATTTGCCGTTACCCTTTCACTCGGTATTATCGCAAGTTTATTCACTGCAATATTTGTTTCTAAACTAATTTTTGATATTGTCCTTTCAATTAGAAAAAATGCTGAAACGCTGAGTATTTAAGGGGTGATAAGATGTTAAAAAAAGAAATAAACTTTATGGGAGTAAGATACATCGCAATAACCATTTCAATGATATTTATTATCGGGTCAATTATTGCGATTTTAACACTCGGTATTCAAAAAGGCGTTCAATTCGTAGGCGGTACTGAGATTCAGGTAAAATTTAAAAATAATGTAACAATTGACGAAATAAGAAAGTTGTTTGTGGAAAGCGGATTTAAACATGTTCAAATCGTCCAGGTAAAAACAGAAAGCAAATATCCTGAATACATAATTAAAATAAAGGGTAAAGAGGGAGACGAAACCTCAGTAGGAAGCATCGTTGCAAAAAGAATAAGTAAAGTACTTGTAAAGGTTGCAAAAGAAAATGCTCCTTCAGGAAAGCATGATATAAACAAAGTCAGTAAAACCGATTTAGCAGACATTTTAAGAAAGGCAAATGTATTAAAATTAGATAAATTGGCAACTGTCGGTGTTGAAAAAGACAAAGACCAATACAGCCAACTTGCACAGGAAATAATTAAAGAAAGAACCGCAAAAAACGATTTCTTTAACTCTGTAGATGAAGCGGTAAAAAACATAAAAAATGAAGATGTTAAAAACTTTATTAAAGATAATTTCTATGCAGGTAATTACATTATCTTAAAAGTCGATACATTTAGCCCCAGTATCTCCGTTGAACAAACCGAAAAAGCAGTTACCGCGATAGTTATGGCTTTAATAGCAATTCTTATTTATGTTGCTATAAGGTTTAAATTTGACTACGCTGTAGGTGCTATACTTGCTCTTGTTCATGACGTTATTATTACACTGGGATTTTTCTCAATTTTTAAGCAGGAATTTACCCTTCCCGTAGTTGCCGCTTTTCTTACCATTGTAGGTTATTCACTTAACGACACCATAGTTGTTTTTGACAGAATTAGGGAAAACATTAAGTTAATGAAAAACAAAAAATTGTTTGATATTATCAACATCAGTATAAACCAGACACTTTCAAGAACGCTTTTAACTTCGTTAACAACTTTATTTGTTGTTGTTGTCCTCTTTCTTTTCGGCGGAGTAGCATTAAAAGGCTTCTCTTTCCCGTTGTTGGTGGGAATTATAGTTGGTACTTACTCATCAATTTACATTGCAAGCCCAATATTCTATTTTATTGAACAAAAGGTTTACAAAGTAAAATAATAGGCTTATATTTATGAGGGATAGGGTTTTAAATCCTATCCCTTATTTTTTTTTACGGGGCTTATATGGAAAACAATCCAAATATTGTGAGATTAGATGATATTATAGACAAATTTTTGGAATACCATCCTGACGGAGATCCTGAATTACTTATAAAAGCATTTGCTTACGCCTCAAAAAAACATGAATTCGCAAAAAGAAAATCCGGGCTTCCATATATAATTCATCCTATATCGGTTGCCTATATTGTAGCCTGTCATAGGCTTGACATAGAAAGTATTGCCGCCGCATTCCTCCATGATGTAGTGGAAGATACTGACACTCCCCTTTCGGAAATAGAAGAAGAGTTCGGAAAAGAGGTAGCAAGGCTTGTTGACGGTTTAACAAAGGTTTCGGCTATTGAAAGCGTCAGCAAAGAAGAAAAGGAAAGCGCTAATTTTAGAAAATTACTGGTTTCAATAGCAAAAGACCCGAGGGTTTTAATTATTAAACTTGCCGACAGGCTTGATAACATGAGAACTTTAGATGCAATGCCTGAACACAAACAAATAAGAATTGCAAAAGAAACGCTGGATATTTATGCCCCTTTAGCCCATGCAATAGGAATGGGGAGGATAAAAAACGAGCTTGAAGACCTGTGCTTTAAATATCTCTGGCCAGATGAATATAACAAACTTGTAAAAGAGGTTGAGGAGAGAAAAAAACACTACAAAAAATATCAGGATGAGATTTATGAGAAATTACTTAATTTAATGGCAGAGAGAGGGATAAAGTGCTATATTCAGCATAGAATCAAACATTTGTACAGTATATACAGAAAAATCCAAAAGCAGAATATTACTTTAAACGAAGTTTACGATTTTCTGGCATTTAGAATCATTATAAAAGAAGAGGATATAAGTAAGTGTTACGAAGCCATGGGGGAAATACACGCAAATTGGGTGCATATACCCAATAGATGGAGAGACTTTATAGCAAGGCCTAAACAAAACGGTTATCAATCACTTCACACAACTTTAATACATAAAAAAGGTATTTATTTTGAAGTTCAGATTAGGACAGAATCAATGCACAAGATAGCAGAAGAAGGTATTGCCGCCCACTGGCAATACAAACAGGGCAAGGTAGCGGCTTTTGAGCATTCCGAAATATACAATGCGATTAGCAAGGTTATTTTGAGAATTCAGGAAAACAGCGATAAAGAGTTTTTGGAAAATTTCAGAGAAAACTTGGGAGATTTAACACACGATATAACCGTTTTAACACCGAAAGGAAAACCCATATCCCTTCCGGAGGGAGCCACTCCTGTAGATTTTGCATATGCCATTCATACTGAAGTAGGAAACAAATGCTCGGGAGCCAAAGTTGACGGAATATTGGTTCCTCTTAATACAGAATTAAAAGACGGAAACATAGTTGAAATATTAACATCTTCAAACGGCAAACCGAGCCTTGACTGGCTAAAATTTGTAAAAACAAACAAAGCAAAAAACAAAATCAAAGCATGGCACAGGG
>WFPG01000183.1 GCA_015487755.1 Acidobacteriota bacterium | reverse complement strand
GCCTACAACTATGTCTCCTTTTTCTGTTTTAAATTTGTTAAATCTTTTTTTAGCCAGGTTAATTGCTTTCAAAGGGTTGGAAAAAAAAACTTTTTCTTTACCTTGTTTATCAAACACAGGCATTTCTTCATTTAAAAGGTGTGAATACTTTTTCAGGGATTTAACCAGAACATTAACCTTTTCATTTGGAGTTAGCCCGAAAAGCACGGAGAAATAAAATAGGCTTATAAACAATATCGCAATTGATTTTAATGAAAATAACTTCATTGGCTTCTCCTATTAACATAATCTTTAAAAAAATTGTATCCTATTTTTTCTTTGGAGTAAAAGATTTGACTAATTTAAGCATAAGCATATAATTTATTTTATGAGAAAGCATAAAGGATACACTTTAATTGAACTTGTTATTATAATAGTAATCCTTGCCATTATCGGGTTTATTGTTGTTCCTAAAATAGCAGGGTACTCGGAGTCTGTTTTAGAAAGAGATGCAAAGAGATTAAAAGCCTATCTCACTTTTGCGCAGGAACTGTCAATGACGAGAGACCAGCCTTACGGCTTATGCTTTAACACTTCTACAAAAACATTTTCTGTAAATAAAACCGATTGCTCTTCCTCAAATATAATTAAATCCCCTGAAAATAGAGGGGAAGACCTTATAGTAACGCTTGATTCTGACATTAGCATTTCCCCTTCAGGGACAACATCGGTTTTTTTTAGCAAAAGGGGGGAGCCTACCCCCGACGGTGTAACATTTACTTTAACTTACGGCTCAAACTCAAAAACAATAAAGGTAGAGCCGAAAACGGGGTTTGTATATGAGCAGTAAAGGGTTTACTTTAATGGAAACAATTATCTCAATAATTATAGTAGCGGTAGCCGTGGTAGGGATTCTTTCCGTTATCTACAATGTCACCCAGAAGGGAATTAACCCTGTTATGGAATTGAAAGCGTGCGAATTAGGGCAGGCAATGCTTGACGAAATAATGCTTAAAAGGTGGGACGAAGATACACCTTTAGGCGGCGGGCATATAGATGTGGCACTTGCAAATATAGGAACGGAAACGGGAGAAACAAACAGGGAAGACTTTGACGATGTGGATGATTATGACGGTTATTCAGACGGGACATCCAACGAGCCTTTAAAAGACGAAGCCGGGAATGTTTTAACAGGCTTTACAGGGTTTTCAAGAAGTGTAACAGTAACATTTGAGAAACCCACAGGCGCTCCCGCCGGGATAGATACAAACAATTACAAAAAAATTACGGTTAAGGTTACCCTGCCTACAGGAGAGGAGATAAACTTTGTTTCGTACAAAACTAACATCTAACGGCTTTACATTAATGGAGTTAATAATTGTAATTGTTTTAACGGGGATAGTAGCTGGAGTGGTTTACCCTGTAATTATGTACGGAATAAACTCTTCAAAACAGTTTGATGAAGCAAAAGAGATAAGCGTAAGGGCAAGGCTCGCGGTGGAAAGGATAAGCAGGGATTTAAGGTATGCTATTCCCAACTCTATCAGGACACACAGCGTTAACTCAACAAATGACAGCATTGAATTTGGAGATTCAATTTTTCAATCACATTACTCAACAATAGACGGCACATCTTCCCCATACACTTTAAATGACGACACCGGGCTTACAATACCGAACGCTTCTTTTATTTCAATTTACAACACATCGGCAGACGATTTTTACTCCTACCCGAATTCCCCTTCGGTTTTTGATGTTACATCAATTAGCGGAAATCAGGTGCAATTTAACGCAAACCAGAAGCCTTACTCACCTGACCATAGGTATTCGCTTTTTAACACCTGCGTGTGTTACTCTCTTGACACAAACGGGATACTTTACAGGTATGCAGGATACGACCCGAGTCAGGATTTTCAAACAGACGCAACCGAAAAAAACATTTTAATAGACAATGTGCAGGGGGTTGAATTTAAGTACTATCCCGGCAATCTATCAAATGCGGCTATGGTGTCAATAACCTTAATTGTAAAGGTGGGAGATTCTCAAATGACATACCACCAGGAGGTGCATATAAGAAATGTTCCGTAATGAAAGAGGAGTTTCGGTAATTACCGCAATCTTTATAATTACGGTAATTGCCATTGTAGGAACAATTTTAGCAGTCCAAGCAATAACTCAAGCGGAAGAGACAGGAAACGAATACCTCTCCACCCAGGCTCTATACTATGCGGAAGCGGGCGCATATTGCGCAATGATGGACATTTACACCAACAATTCTCTAACCGTATCAAGTTACGATTTCGGAAACGGCACCGCAAATATTACCGTAACCCAGAACGGAAATTTGTGGATAATTGAAAGCGAAGGGATTTGCGGAGATACCGCAACCGAAAAGTATGCGAGAAGAAAATTGAGAGTAATATACCGACATTAAATATATTAAAGCCTAACAAAAAAATTCTGATAAAATTAAGTATCAAACAAATGGAGGAGTTATGGAAAAGCATATTG
>WFPG01000182.1 GCA_015487755.1 Acidobacteriota bacterium | reverse complement strand
CGCTTCAACAGGGGGGCCCACAGCTATTCAGGCTTTGCTTAAACAGATAGACGGTAAAATTCATACCCCTATAATAATTTGCCAGCATATGCCTAAAAACTTCACCACAATGTTCGCAAACAGGTTAAACACTCTGGTAAAAGATTATGAGGTAAAAGAAGCAAAAAACGGGGAAAAAACAGAAGAAAAACACGTCTATATATGCCCCGGAGAATCTCATCTATTACTTTCAGGAAACAAAATTAACCTTGTACCGTCAAAATCAAGCGATTTATATGTTCCTTCAATAGACATAACCCTTGAAAGTGCGGCAGGATATTACGGAGAAACACTTTTAACCGTTATTTTAACAGGAATGGGAAAAGACGGGTTTGAGGGGGTAAAAAAGGTAAAAGAAAATAGGGGAACTATTATTGTTGAATCCCCTGAAACATGCGTAGTTTACGGAATGCCGAAAGAAATTGCGGCAAATAACCTTCACGATTATCAATTGCCAATAAATAAAATAGGAGAGAAAATTGTTGAACTTTCAGAAGAAAATTAGTTTACTCTTAATTGTTTTTATCTTTTGTTTTGCGGCAAAACCTGAAATTATTGAAAAACAAAACACATTGTCCCTATATCTGAACATTTCTCAAGCAAGCAGTTTTACCGGAAAAGTTACCTATGTTAATGACGGAGATACCGTAGAGGTATTAAGGGACGACAATGGAGTAACAGAAAAAATCAGAATGCTTGGAATAAATACCCCGGAAGAAAGGTATAAAGACGATAGCGGCAACTGGGTTTACGACCCTGAGCCATATGCAGAGGATGCCTTTAATTACACATTTAACCTTGTAAAAGACAAAACTGTTACCGTTTATTTTGCAACAGACCAGTATTATCAAAGAGACCCATACAACAGGGTTCTCGGCGTTGTGGTAATAAACGGTAGAATATTAAACATAGAACTTTTAAGAAACGGGCTTGCCAAAAGGTATTTTTACAATGAAAACCCTATTTTAAAATTTGATGAATGGGTTAAAGCGGAAGCGTCCGCAAGATTGAGAAGAATAAACCTATGGTCTCATTACCATGAAAACAGGATTGTAATTACCGAAGTTTACCCCGACCCACCGGGAGATGAAGACCTTATTTCTAATCCATCAGAAAATCAACCAAGAGAATTCTTTGAAATTAAAAACTTTGGGAAAAAGCCTGTTAATTTAAAAAACTGGCTAATAATGCTAAACAGAAGCACTCATTATGAGACTTTAACAGAAAATGATATTATTTTAAATCCAGAAGATACCTGTATTATAAGTATGGTTTCTGAATCAACATTTAGAAATTTATTTCCTACAATGCCTCAAAATACAAAATATATTGAGTTTATTCCTTATGTTTTTAGATATTATGATGAGCCACACGAATATTTCGTGAATAACCCACAACCACCTGGGCAAAGAATACTATACCTTGTAACCCCCGACAAATACATTGAAGAGGTATTAACCTTTGACCTTGACTGGTACGACGGTTTAAGAAACGGAGGGAAAAGTTTACAAAGGGTAAAATTCAGGGATATTGAAACAGGTGAAGCAGGAAACAACAGCCCTGACAAAGAATTATTCAAAGCAGATACTCCTAACCCGGGAGCAATTCAATAATGGAAACTCTTAAAAAAATCCTTTTTCCTGATATAATAACACTGAAAAATTAAGGGAGTATTAGATTTGTTTATAGGAAAGGTTAGCGGAACGGTGGTAGCAACAAGAAAAGACCCGAAACTATACGGCAAAAAACTGCTTGTGGTTATACCTGTTGACGAAAACCTTAAAGAAAAAAAGGATTACCTTGTTGCGGTTGACACTGTTAGCGCAGGCTATAAAGAGTATGTTCTGGTTGTTCAGGGAAGTTCCGCAAGAATGGCTGAAGGAATGAAAGATTGCCCCGTTGATTCGGCAATTATAGGCATTGTTGACAGTTTTGTTATTGACGGAAAGGAAATAAAATGAACATTGTGGATAAAGTAAAAAACGCAGGCATTGTAGGGGCAGGCGGAGCAGGTTTCCCAACCTATGTAAAACTTCAATCAAAGCCCGACACATACATATGCAATGCCGCAGAATGTGAGCCTCTCTTATACACGGATTACTATGTAATCAAAAACAATATTTCAGACATAATCAAAGGCTTAAAAATTACAATGGAAACGACAGGGGCAAAACAGGGCTTTTTTGCAATAAAAAAGAAAAGAAAAGCGCTTTTTCCTTTAATTGAAGAAGAGATAAAGAAACAGAAAGCAGAAAACATTAAACTTTTTCCCCTTGGAGATTATTATCCCGCTGGAGACGAACAATCCCTTGTTTACGATGTAACGGGAAAAATTGTTCCTCAAAAAGGAATACCTATAGACGTCGGGGTTGTGGTTAACAATGCCCTTACCCTTGCACAAATCACAAAAGCAGTTGAAAATAACGAGCCTGTTTACAGAAGGTTTGTATCTGTAGTCGGAGAGGTTGAAAACCCATTTGTAGCCCTCGTAAACATAGGGACTCCTTTTAAAGCCTTAATTGAATACGCAAAACCGAAAGAAGGAACAGTTTTAATTGAAGGCGGGGTAATGATGGGCAATGTAAAAACCCCTGAAGATGTTGTTACAAAAACAACGGGAGCATTGGTATTTTTAAAAGAGAATAACCCTGCCGTCAGGGAAAAAACGGCTTCTTTTGAAAGTGTTACAAGATTTTCAAAAGCCGCATGTTGTCAATGCACAGAGTGCACCGTTCTTTGCCCGAGGTACAATTTAGGCCACAAAATAGAACCTCACATGATAATGAGAACCTTAAATTACGGATTAGACTCAACATCCCACATAGCACAGGCAGCATTTCTATGCTGTCAATGCGGTGTATGCTCAATGTTTGCATGCCCCTTCGGGCTTTCACCTAAAAGGGTTTACGCGTATTTCAGGCAAAAACTCAAAGATTACAATATTCCGCCTATAGAGCATAAAGCCGACCCGTTTAATGAAGCGAAAAAAGTCCCTACAAAAAGGCTTATGGCAAGGCTTGGAATACTTCATTTAGATGTAACACCTGAATTTATAGGTGAATTTCAATTTAACGGGGATTATGTAATACCGTTGAAACAACACATAGGTGCACCCTCAATTCCCGTAGTAAAGGAAGGAGAAAGGGTTTCAAAAGGGCAAGCAATTTCAAAGTGCGAAGAAAAATCATTATGCGTGCCCGTTCACTCTCCGACAGACGGGATAATTAAAAAAGTAAACAATAACTTTGTTATAATAGGAAGTTGATATGAGTCATGCAATAGGAATGATTGAGTTAAACAGTATAGCAAGGGGTTTTCAGGTTTGTGATAGGGTTTTAAAGACCGCAAAAGTGAAACTTGTAACATCTCAGACAATCTGCCCCGGTAAATACATAGTATTTATAAACGGCGAAGTTGCCGAAGTTGAAACCGCAATTGCAAACGGAATTGAAGAAGGGGAAAGGTATGTGGTTGACCATCTTGTAATTCCAAATGTACACCCTGATGTATTTCCGGCTCTTTATTCAACAAAGACAGTTTCAGGCGTTGAAGCCTTAGGGGTAATTGAAACATTTTCGGTGGTATCTTCAATTTATGCGGCAGATGCAGCGGTAAAAACCGCTTCGATAGAATTGATTGAAATAAGAATGGCAATGGGATTAGGCGGAAAAGCATTTACCGTTTTTACAGGTACGGTCGCCGATGTTGAAGCCTCTGTAAAAAGCGGGATTGAAGCGGTAAAAGATAAAGCCATGCTTGTTTCTACAACAATTATCCCC
>WFPG01000181.1 GCA_015487755.1 Acidobacteriota bacterium | reverse complement strand
TCTCAACAATCCCCACCCAGTAAAGTTGTTTTTCTTTCTCATGTTCAAAAAAATCAGCCTTTGTGCCTGTTAAAATCACATTTAATTCGTGTAAAGACTCGTCAAGTGCTGTATTTGATAGGGGATTGATTGCGGTTGAAACAAAGGTATCAACAAATTTTGCCCTGAATTCGTCTTCAGAATAATCCCCGAGGTAAAATTCACCATTTTGAATCTTGGGAAAAAGTATTTCAAAGCCATCTCCATTTTTAAAAGCAGGATAAAAACAGGACATGTTTTCAAATATTTTTTGATTACTCTCATTTCCCCAATCATTATATTTCCAGCCATGAGCAATCCCATACGCCTTTGTTAATGCTCCCCACATAGTCCACCCAGGGATAAAAACCCTTGTTTCATTAATCACCCCATAACTTCCCGAACCGATGTGAATCGGCTGAACCTGCTTAAAAATCAGTTTATACCATTGCTTCTCACTCATTCATTTCTCCCATTGCCTTTGCGTGATAACGAGCATAGATAAGGATTTTCTCCAGAATTTCACGAAAAAATAGCAAATCAGAGAGGTTTTCGGAAAGTTTGTGGAAAAAGTTTTGACTTACCTCTTTTTGCCATTCCTGAAAAATTTGCTTTTTTTCTTTGTCTTTTTCTGAATTGTTTACATTGTCTATTTTTTCTTCCGTGATTGTTTTTAAAGTATCAATTTTATAATTTGACATAACTTTTGAGAAGTTTTCTTGGTTGAAAATAACACTCAACAATTTCATTGAGTTTGTTTTTAATTTATCATTTATGTAAACCCACCAGGCATAAACACCGTCGTTTGAGAGAACGCCGAGCATTTTATTTATCTCATTTTCATTTACAATCCCTTTTGAAACCATCTCAAAGCCTATCCTGTTTATCATTGCATCAAGATTGGTTGCCATTGCTTCCTCCTGTGTTTTCTTCTCCCTGTTTTTTTTCCTGTTTTGTTTCATTTTCATTTTTTAAAAATATATTCATTCTCCCAAATCCCCTTGTTGTCATTCCCCCTATTCCGAGTGTTTCGTAATATTGTCTGGAATCCTTAAGTGCCTGCCAGATGTATTTATCCTCTGGCAAGTGGTTATCTCCAATTTGCGGCCTATTAAACAGCCTGATTTTGCCGTAAAAAACAGTCCCTCTCGGAATTGCCTCTGATGTAAAAAGGGCACCTTCTTTTGCCGCTCCAGTAATCGGGTCAATGGAAACAGATGTTCTTACCTCAAGGTTTGAATTTATAATCTGTGAAATAAGCGAATCAGGAACAACTATTATGTCTTTTTCAGTTATAGGTAATTCAGGAATTTTAGATAAATTAATGTTTAATTTTTCAACTTTATAAGGCAAGTTCAGCCAGCCAAGGTTTATAAAGTCTGCTTCTTTATCTTCCTCAATATTTTCCTGTGCAAAGACAATTTTCTTGTTTTCTTCTTTGTTTTCTGAATTATCAATTAACCCTGCATCTTTTAAAATCCTTTCAGATGTAATCCACTTTGTGCCAAGCCTTGTATAAACAGGGAAAAACAGAATATTTAAATCAGAGAAAAACAACATCCCCTGCCAGGATTTATCTTTTTTTGCATACCCGAATGCTTTGCAAACAATACAATGCCCGCAATGGCCTGCGTTATTTTCACTATCTGTTTCATTAGGTGTTTCGTCCTGCCCTGCACATTTGATTTTTGCAAATCTATTGCCTTTAAAGTTTTTCATCCAATCTTTTGGATTGTCAAAGAGTTCGGAGATATCGTCTTTATGTTCTTCTCTTTTTTTCAGGTTTGTTTTGTATTCATCTTTAAAATGACTTTGCAACTCCAAAGCCACATAGTATCTCCATGTGCCTGCAAGGGAACTTCCTGGGATTTTTGGAATTTTTGTAATAGGGTCTCTTACAATGGTATTGTCAACCCTGCCTATTGTGTACCCCCCTGTCCCGATATAAACAGGGTCTGTGGCAATTGCAAAAATTGATTTTGAATTTGAAGCATTAGTCATTATATCCTCCCGATTTAAATTTCAAACTTGTATGCCAGAACTCAAACATATCAATAACCATAAATAACTTTTCCTTAAAATCTTCATTATTCAGGTTTTGCAAGTCTTTAAACTTTTCAAAGCCCAACAAACCTGCCAATTTGTCTTTTTCTTCTTTACTTTTTAATTCAAGAATGTTTATAAACGCAGACAAAACAAAGGTTTTTAAGGATTCATCATCCCCCTTCCAGTCTTCTAATTTTGAATAGGTTATGGAAATAAGTTTCTGAAGTTTTGAAGAGGATTTGTTGTCTAAAAAGAATTCTTCTTTAAATTTTTTGAAGCGTTCCCAGTGATAAAGGTCGTAAGGCCTGTTTGATTTTAGTTTTAATGCTCTTTTGCCGTTTTTGTAAAAGATATCGTTTCTTCTTGTGTTTGTATCAAGAAACTCAAAGTCAAATGTGTTTGGATAAACGGTGAAGGTATCTGTTTCAGTAGAATTGGCGGTTGTATCAAGCCACACCTTTTCTTTTTCTGGATAAAGGTAAAAGTGATATTTTCCATTTCCTGAAGTTTTTTCGTAAAGTGAGTAAAAATCCTCACATTGAGAGTTTTGTTCTGGAACCTGTTGGTGCCTGAATGCAGTTTTCTGCCTTTCCTTTAACTCTTTTCCCTTTACCTTACAACTTAAATCCTGCCATTTTGTTTTATCCCTTCTTATCTTTCTTAATGCTTTAATCCCGACATAGAGAGGCTTTTTGTAATTTTGCACCACAATGCCCATGTGAAGAGGCAGTTTCCCATAAACCCACCTGAACTTTTTGTAATACTCTTCCTGAATATTTTCAATTAATGTCGGTATGTTTTCAGCAGGGACAATAAATTGCCAACTTACTGGAGTTGGAGAAAGAATGGTGAAGTAAGGTTTGTAAGTTATTTCTGTTGCTGCATCACGCTTTAATGTTGTGATTATTCCAGAACTATGCTCCCCAGATTTTCTTAATTTAAACTCTTTTTTATCGCCGAGTTTTTCAATGGAACTGATTAAATAGACATTGTTGTTATCTACCCAGAAAAGCAAATCTCCATCTTGATATTCGCCGTTATCAATCTGCATGTTATTCCAGCGCAATCTTTTACATCTCTCCTGTTTTATATCTGCAAGTTCAATGATTCTGTTTTCCAGTTCCTTAAAAAACTCTTCCGTGCTTTCCCATATCCTTCTAAGCCTTGCAGGAGAGGGGTTTTTACGGAGAAGGAATTGTGCTATTAAAGAAGATATTTGTAATGTATCGGATTCGGATAAAGTAGACCATTTTATTTTATTAGTATTTTCTTTATATTTTTGTTTTACAACATTATTCCAATCAGTTCCTTTTATAGAGTCAGATATCAATTGATTATGAAAATCATTTATTGTTTTAAAAGTTTTATGAAAATAATTTAACATATCTGGCACAAATTTAAATGGATAAATATTTTC
>WFPG01000180.1 GCA_015487755.1 Acidobacteriota bacterium | reverse complement strand
GTGTTAAGAGAATTTTTAAAAGCAAAAATTCACAGGGCAACCATTACAAGAGCCAACCTTGATTATAGCGGTTCTCTTACCATTGACGAAGAATTAATGGATATTGCGGGGATAAAAGAGTACGAGAAAATTCAAGTGTACAATGTCAATAACGGTGAGAGGCTTGAAACCTATGCAATCAAGGGGCCGAGAGGAAGCAGGGTTTTTGAATTAAACGGTGCCGCTGCGAGAAAAGGTATGGTAGGGGATAAAATTATTATAACAACCTTTTGCATGTTAAATGAAAAGGAAATAGAAAACCATAAACCGATACTTGTTATTATGGATGACAACAATGAAGTAAAAGAGGTGCTTTAATGTACATAGTTTGCCCTCATTGTGATGCTATTAACAGGGTTGAATTAAAAGATAGTGCCAAAGATGTAAAATGCGGGAAGTGTAAAAAGAGTTTAAAAGAAACACATCCTATTGAATTAAATGCGAAAAATTTTAAAACCCATATTGAAAAAAACGATATTCCGGTTGTTGTAGATTTCTGGGCACCGTGGTGCGGCCCATGTTTAATGATGGCGCCTCAATTTCAGGAAGCAGCAAAACACTTTCCCTTAAAGGTAAGGTTTGCAAAACTAAATTCAGACAATTACCCTGAAATAGCGGGTATGTACGGTATCATGGGTATTCCTACAATGATTGTGTTTAAAAAAGGCAAAGAATTAGGAAGGGTTTCAGGGGCCATGTCCGCTCCGCAGATAATAAACTGGATAAACTCGGTGATAGGCTAATGGCTATTGAGAAAGTAATACTTGCCGCAGGTTGTTTCTGGGGTGTTGAAGCATACTTTAAAAGGGTAAAAGGAGTTGTAAATACCGAAGTGGGATACTGCGGCGGAACAAAAGAAAACCCTACCTATGAAGAAGTCTGCACGGGAAATACAGGCCATGCAGAAAGTGTTTTAGTAGAATTTGATAATGAGGTTATCTCATTTGAGGAGATACTGGAGCATTTCTGGAAAATACACGACCCGACTTCTTTGAATAGGCAGGGTGCGGACATAGGCACTCAATATAGAAGCGCGATATTTTACTTAAATGAAGAGCAGAAAGAAAAGGCTTTAAGAAGCAAAAAAGAACGGGAAGAATCAGGAAAATATAAATTTTCAATTGTTACAAAAATTGAGCCTGCGGGAAAATTCTGGCCTGCCGAAGAGTACCATCAGGACTACCTTGACAAAAACCCAAACGGCTACTGTCATGTAGACCTTTCCATATTAGATAAATTTTGAATTTTGGGTGTTAAATGCTGGATTAATTTGTTTGAAATTTTGGATTTTGGATGTTGGATGCTGGATTAAATAAGGAAATTTTCTTTTAAATTAAAAAAGAGACTTACCGCAATTTAGAATTCAAAATCTCTAATTCATCATCTCCAATTAAAGGGATGTCCTGTCCTGAAAAAAGTGGACACATTTTAATGGTTAGCATACACATTTTTATGCACCATGTAAGGTGTCCCGTCTTGATATAGGTTGACAACTAAAACCTAATCTTTCCCACACCCTTTTTAAACAAAAAAAAATGGCACCCTGAAATAGGGTGCCCAAGTCTTACATAAAAGTAAGAGGAGGAGGATTAGAAAGGATATTTTTCTTCTTCAATAACTAAGTCTGCAATTTGTTTTTTCAGCCCGATTTCATTGATTGTGTAAGTAGGCATAAATGTTTTGATTGCAAGTGTCTGCTCTTTGAGTTTTGCTCCTTCAAACATATAGGTTAATGCTTTCTGGGCAAGAACCGGAACTGTTGAGAGGAATTCGTTTACATAAAGCTGTGTCGCGGCAACTCTCAATCCTACTTTGTCTTCTCCGAACATTTCTGCGTATTTCCTTGTTCTCAATATTGCAGATTCAGCGGTGTAAATTCCCATGCAGAGGTCTGCAAGTATTGCAAGCATTTCTTCTTCTTTTTTAATGCCTTCGCCGAATTTTTTCATTCCGACGCCTGCAAGGAACATTGCAACCCTTTTTGCAAGTTCAATATACCTTACTTCATTGCCTAACAATCCCTGAACAGGCCTCGGCTGTTTCATCG
>WFPG01000179.1 GCA_015487755.1 Acidobacteriota bacterium | reverse complement strand
TTTCTATACCTGTAAGTATTATTGAATAATTTGTAAAACGGCTTAAAAAAGAGGTTATTTTTATCAAATTTTCAAAAAAATCAACCCCGTTTATTGCCTTTTTTACGAAAAAATTGTCTGCCGCATAGGAAAAATTTAAAAGCTGTGATACATCTAAAATTATTGAATAAATCCTGTCAATCCCGTTTATACCGTTTATGTGCAATTTCCCTTCATAGTGGAAATTTATTAATTTGTCGGGAAATACGGTAAACGCAGACAACTGGCTTTTTACTGTTTCCGATATATAAACGGAAGAAAGCCTGGGGGAAATAGACATATGGGTTTTATAAGGAATAATGTTTTTTACAGCATCTTTTACATCTGAAGTTGAAAGCCCCAACCTTCTTGTTTTATTTAAAATCTTTGAGTATCCGTATTCAATCAACTTGGAATTAACAAGTTCCCTTAAAAGAGAGGAAGACACAGTTTTTAGATTGGAAGAAAAAACAATTTTTTGAACATCATCGGCTATCTTTTCCGCAACATTAAAGGGAATCCCGCTCTCATCCATTAAAATTGCTATTATTTTTGTTCTGTCCCAAGGAGATATTTCCTGATTGCTTCCTTTTACAAAAATGGTTTTGTCTTCAAAAGAATCAAACCGAAAATTATTCATACGCTTTTCTTAACAAACACATTTTTTAACTTCTCCCACAAAGAAACCTGCTCTTTTTTCTCCAACTCCGATAATTGCTCAAACAATTTTCTCATCTCCATACTTATCTTCTTAGGAGTTTTAACAACAGCTTTAACAAATAGCGAGCCTCTTTTATTAGAACCGACTTCGGGAAACCCTCTTCCTTTCACTTCAATCAAATCACCGGACTGTATTCCCGGAGGTATCTCTATATCAACTTCTTCCCCGAAATATTTTATACGAACCTTGTCCCCCAGCGCCGCTTGAGAAAAAGTAATAGGAATTTCTACAAATAAATCCTGCCCCTTACGGGAAAAGGTTTTGTCTTCTTTTATATCAATTACCACATATAAATCACCGTACTGTCCCCCGTTTAAGCCTGCTTCTCCCTCTCCCTGAATTCTTAAAGTATCTCCCGAATCAACTCCGGCAGGGATTTTTATTTTTACGCTTTTCCTTTTTAAAACCCTTCCTCTACCGCCGCAGTATTTACAGGGATTGGAAATTATTTGCCCGCTTCCTCTGCATCTTGAACAAGTTGTTTTCATTGTAAAAAACCCCTGCTGATAAACAACCGCTCCCCTACCGCCGCAATCAGGACAGGTCACAACCTTTGAGTTTGAATCAAGCCCTCTTCCTCCGCAATGCTCACAGTTATCATATCTTTCAACTTCAATCTCTTTAACAGTTCCCCTAAAACTTTCCTCAAGTGTTATCTGCAAAGTATATTGAAGGTCATTGCCTCGTTTAGGGGAATACCTGTCTCTATAATCCCTTCTTCTGCCTCCGCCGAAAAACACATCAAATATACTTCCAAAACCGCCGAACAAATCTTCGAAATCCAGTTCAACACCTTCAAAACCGCCGGAATCGTACCTTCTTCTTTTATCAGGGTCAGACAAAACGGCATAGGCTTCCGAAATTTCCTTAAACTTTTCTTCCGCTTCAGGCGAAGGGTTTCTATCGGGATGATATTTTAAAGCAAGTTTTCTATAAGCCTTTTTAATCTCTTCAAAAGATGCGTTTCTCTCCACCCCTAAAATCTCATAGTAGTCCTTCATGTTTTTCCCCTGTCAAATGTTTCTTCAGTTCAGGCTTCCGTAAAGAAGAAAATTGGTAAATTTATTTGAAATTTGTTTCAAATCGGCAAGAACATCTTCTAACACCTCTATATCGTCAACCTTTAAAGCATTTTTCGCTTCTAAAATTGAATTCCTGACTTTCTCTTTAAAATCATCGGGAATCTGCCCTTTGAATTGAGCATACGATTTTTCTATGTTTGAAAGCAAACTTTCTATGGAATTCTTTGTCATAATAATTCTCTTTAACCTTGCCTCTTCTTCTTTATTTTTTTCTGCCTTTTCTATAATCTCCTGAATCTGCTTTTCCGACAACCCGCTTGACGGCCTAATCTCCATACTCTGGGACTTCCCGCTGTCTAAATCCACCGCACTTACATTTACAATGCCGTTGGCATCTATTTCAAAGGTGACTTCAATTCTCGGAACCCCTTTTGGAGCAGGCGGAATATCAACCAACTCAAAATACCCTAAAGATATGTTGTTTTTGGCTAATTCACTTTCACCCTGCAATACATGAATCGCTACTTTGGATTGATTATGAGTAACCGTTGTAAACACCTGGCTTGCTTTGGTAGGGATTGTGCTACCTCTTTCAATTAACTTTACAAACAAGCCCCCTTTGGTTTCAACACCTAATGAAAGGGGAGTAATATCAAGCAAGACAATATCTTTTACATCACCTGATATAATGCTTCCCTGAAGAGCAGCCCCTATTGCCACCACTTCGTCAGGGTTATTGTCCCTTCTCGGTTCTTTTCCGAAAAATTCCCTAACCGTATCAATAATCAAAGGTGTCCTTGTCTGGCCACCTACAAGAATTATATGGTCTATATCTTCTTTTTTAAGGTTTGCAAGCTTCAAAGCCTCTTCACATGGCTCAAGGGTTTTTTCCACCAGGTCTTTAACCATTTCGTTGAACTGTTCTCTCGTTAAAGTAGATACAAAGTGCTTGGGGCCGTTATCATCTGCAGCTATAAACGGAAGGTTAATCTCCACTTCTTCGGCAACCGAAAGCTCACACTTGGCTTTCTCCGCTGCCTCTTTTAACCTTTGAAGAGCCATTTTGTCTTCGCTTAAATCAATTCCGTGGCTTTTTTTGAATGAATCTATAATCCAATCCATAATCTTTTTGTCAAAATCGTCTCCCCCTAAAAAGGTGTTGCCGCTTGTTGACAAAACTTCATAAACATCTTCCGAAACATCAAGAATTGAGATATCAAAAGTGCCTCCACCTAAATCGTAAACAGCCACTTTTCCCTTTAAATTATTTTCTCTATACGACAAGGCCGCCGCCGTAGGCTCGTTTATTATCCTTAGAACTTCCAGCCCTGCAATTCTTCCTGCATCTTTGGTAGCCTGCCTTTGGGCATCGTTAAAGTATGCGGGGACGGTGATTATGGCTTCTTTTACTTCCTGCCCGATATACTCTTCGGCACTTTCTTTTAAAGACTTTAAAATAAAAGCGGATATCTCCTGAGGGGAATACTTTTCTCCCCTAATCTCAACCCACGCATCACCGTTGTCAGCGGCTATAACTTTATAAGGCAGGGTATCTAACATTGACTGGACTTCAGGCGAGTCATACTTTCTTCCTATAAGCCTTTTTATCCCGTAAACCGTATTTTCAGGGTTTGTAATCGCCTGCCTTTTTGCAATATGCCCCACAAAAATCTCTTTCTTATCCGTAAAAGCCACAACCGAAGGGGTAACCCTGGAGCCTTCCTTATTTGGCACCAGAACGGGAGTATTATTTTCAATAAAACAACAACAACTATTTGTTGTACCGAGGTCAATTCCCAGTATAACACTCATAATTATTCCTCACTTTCTTCAGTAGCAGTTGATTGAGAATTCTCTTCCTGTTGCTGCTCTTTAGGGTTAATAGCCACTTTTACCTTGGCAGGCCTTAATAACCTATCTTTATATTTATATCCCTTCTGGAAAACAGCAGTTACCGTTCCGTCAGGGACATCGTCTCTCATCTCTTTCATCATTGCTTCATGGTAAAAAGGGTCAAAAGGCTGGTTTATAGGATTTATTTCTTCTACTCCAGCTGAAAGAAGTATATCCTTTAAATGCTTTTCTATAAGTTTTACCCCTTCATAAAAGGAATGAAAATCGCTTTTTTCAGGCTCAACAGCCACAGCCCTTTCAAAATTGTCAACAACATCAAGTATAGAAAGCAACAACGATGCATTGCCGTACTTTATTGCATCTTCTTTTTCCTTTTGAGTCCTTTTTTTCAAATTGTCAAAATCGGCAACCTTCCTTATGTAAGCATCCTTCAATCTGGCAATTTCATCTTTAAGGTGTTTAATCTCTTTTTTCGCATTGTTTAACTGTTTTTCAAGGGCATCAGCATCTTTAACTTCTTCAATTTCTTTTTCCTCTACTACTTCTTTATCTCTCATCTCTTTTTTCTCCCCCTTCTTTTTGTCCATAAATCACCTCTTTATATTTTATTTTACAAACATTTGCTCAATCATTGAACGGGTAATTTGCCTCATTATT
>WFPG01000178.1 GCA_015487755.1 Acidobacteriota bacterium | reverse complement strand
ATTTTATATTAGCCATATTCCTGATTTTAATTTTTTCCATAAAATTAAACATGTTTCCTTCTTCAGGGTTGGTGTCTTTAAATCACGAAAGCCTCACCTCTCTGGGAAGGTTTCTGGATTATGTAAAACACCTTTTTTTACCTGCAATGAGTTTAAGCCTTGCATCTATTATATTTCTTGCAAGGTTTACTAAGAATTCAATTGTAGGCATTCTTGAATATTCACATATTGTTGCTTTAAAAGTAAGAGGGGTTGATACTTTTTTGAACAAAGTAAAGCATGTACTAAAAAATGCAGTTTATCCCTTTATATCCCTTTTCACTTTTATAATCCCCGGGCTTGTAGGCGGTTCTATTATTATTGAAACCATATTCGGATATCCCGGTATAGGGAAAGTGTTGTTTACTGCTATAAGGTATAGGGATTTTCCTTTGTTAATAGCGGTAAGTTTTATAAATGTGGTTGTGGTTTATTTCAGTATTTTTCTGACAGATTTGCTCTATGAGGTTTTCAAAGTAGGTGAGGTAAATGAAAAAAGCAATTGAGTATTTGGCGGCATTCTATATTTTAATTCTGGTTATTGTTTCGGTTTTGTCCGGTGTTTTAGTCGGAAACGGAGTTTATGCCGATAATACGCGAAGGCTTTATAAATACACGCCTTATCAAATTGATAAAACATCCTTTTTAAGTTCTCCTTCGGCAAAGCATGTGTTAGGCACAGACGATGTGGGAAGGGATATATTGGCAAGGCTGATTAAAGGGACTGCGAACTCTTTTTTTGTAAGTTTTGTAGCAACAATAGTTTCCCTTATCTTTGGAGCATTTTTAGGGGGAATGTCAGGTTACCTCGGAGGATGGTTTGATTTTGTGTTTAGCAGGGTTTTTGAACTCTTTTACTCATTGCCTTTGATGTTTATTCTTATTCTGTTTTCTCCTATTATTGGTGAAAATTTATTTATATTTGCGGTTGTTTTAGGTTTGTTAGGTTGGCTTTTTATAGCAAGGCTTGTAAGGGGTGAGGTGCTAAAATTGAAAAACACTCCCTTTTTAGAGTATGCAAAGGCAAACGGAGCTACTTACCGATACCTTTTTAGAAAGCATTTTTTTCCTTATATTTTGCCTCCTCTTTTACCCATTGCTATATTCGGTTTTTCGGGTATGCTTGTTGCCGAGTCATCTTTAAGTTTTCTTGGATTGGGGGTAAAGCCGCCTGAACCGAGCTGGGGACAGATGATTTATGACGGTTTTTCATATTTGGGAATCGCACCCTGGATATATATACCCCCTTCCGTACTTTTGTTTTTTACTGTTTTAAGCCTCGATATTATAGGGGAGCATTTTAAGACGAAATTTTCAAGATTTTAATTCGTTAAACTTAATGGTAAAATAACCAACCGGCGTAATAAAAAAATTAAGGAGTTTTTATGTTAAAGTCGGCTGAATTGTCATTTGTTTCGGAAAAATTAGGAATTTCTCAAAATCAAATCAAGTCGGTAATCGAATTGCTTGAAGAAGGAAACACCGTTCCTTTTATTGCAAGGTATAGGAAAGAGAGGACTGGGAACCTTGACGAAACCCAAATATTGAATATAAAGGAATACTTTGATTATTTAAATGAATTAAATGATAGGAAAAAAACTGTATTAAAGACTATTGAAGAGCAGGGTAAATTAACCGATGAGTTAAAAAGGAAAATTGAGAATACCTTTTCCAAAACCGAGTTGGAAGATATTTACCTTCCCTTTAAGCCTAAAAGAAGGACAAAGGCAACCATAGGCAAGGAGATGGGATTGGAGCCTTTAGCAAACGAGATTTTTGAAGGGAAAGGTGAAAACTTATTATCTCTTGCGGAAAAATACATAAACCGGGAAAAAGGGGTTGAAAATTCCGACAAAGCACTTGAATATGCAGGCTATATACTTGCCGAGAGATTCAGTGAAGATGGGGAATTAAGAAGAAGGGTTAGAGAAAGGTTTCAAAAAGAGGGAGTTGTAAAGGTTTCGGTAACAAAGGATTTTGAAGAAAAGAGAACAAAATATGAAATGTATTACTCTTATGAAGAGCCTGTATCAAAAATGCCCTCTCATAGGATTCTTGCAATAAGAAGGGGTGAGAAAGAAAAGGTTTTGCGCTCAAAGATTGAAATTGATATTGACAAAGCCTTTGAAGATACCTATTCTTTGTTTTTTTTAAAAGAACATAAATACTTTGAGTTTTTAAAAAAGGTTTTGTACGATGCCCTGAAGAGGCTTGTTTTCCCCTCAATTGAACTTGAAATTAGAATGGAGATGAAGAAAAACGCGGATTTAGAGGCTATAAATGTTTTTGCTAAAAACCTTGAAAACCTTCTTTTAATGCCTCCCGCAGGCACTATGCCTGTTCTTGGGGTTGACCCGGGATATAGGACAGGTTGCAAAGTGGTGGCTCTTGATGAAACTGGAAAACTTCTTGAAAACACAACCATTTATCCTACAAAGCCTCACGAAAAGGTTGAAGAGGCAAAGGACACAGTGTTGAATTTAATTGAAAAGTACGGAATAAAGGCGGTTGCAATAGGCAACGGAACCGCTTCAAGGGAGACGAAAAGTTTTTTTAAATCTGTTGTCCCTGAAAATATTATTGTTACCGTTGTTAATGAATCTGGAGCTTCGGTTTATTCAGCTTCAAAAGCGGCTATTGAGGAATTTCCTGATTATGATGTTACGGTAAGAGGCGCTGTTTCAATAGGAAGAAGGTTTCAAGACCCGTTGTCGGAACTTGTAAAAATTGACCCGAAATCAATAGGGGTAGGGCAGTATCAACACGATGTAAATCAAAGTTTATTAAAGAAAAAATTGGATAATGTTGTGGTTTCGGTGGTCAACAGGGTAGGGGTTGATTTAAACACAGCCTCTTACCACTTGCTTAAATATGTTTCGGGAATAAGTGAAAGGGTTGCAAAGAATATAGTTGCTTACAGAGATGAAAACGGTAAGTTTGGAGACAGAAAAGAACTCTTAAAGGTTAACGGTATGGGGAATAAAACCTTTGAGCAATGTGCAGGTTTTTTAAGGATTAGAGACGGGAAAAATGTTCTTGATTCAACAGGCATTCACCCTGAATCATACTTTATTGTTGAGAAAATGGCAGACTCTCTGGGATTAAAGGTTGAGGATTTAATCGGAAACAGTAAAGCGGTTAATTCACTTGATTTAAAGGCTTTTGAAACAGATGAATTCGGAGAATTTACCTTGAAAGACATAGTCGCCGAGTTGTTAAACCCGGGAAGAGACCCGAGGGAAAGTTTTGAATTATTTGACTTTGCTGAAGGGGTTGAAACAATAGACGATTTAACAGAAGGTATGGTGCTAAACGGAGTTGTTACCAATGTTACGAGGTTTGGGGCTTTTGTTGATATAGGCGTGCACCAGGACGGACTTGTGCATATAAGCGAACTCTCCCATAACTTTGTTGAAAACCCTGAAGATTTTATATCTGTAGGTGAAAAGGTAAAGGTTAAGGTTTTAAGCGTTGACAAAGATTTAAACAGAATAGGATTAAGTATAAAAGCATTGGTGACACCGCCTAAAAAAGAGAAAAAAAGCAGAAGTAATCGTTCTTTAAACAAGGTTAATAAAAAGGAAGAATTGGTGAACAAATTGCTGCAAAAATTTGGGAAAAATTAACATGTTGCAATAATTAAAAATATGTTTAAATTATAGGAAGCAATTAATTTGCGGGAGGGGTTATGGCATCCTGTGTTTCTGACATAAAAAAAATAGCTATTTTAACCGGAGGGGGAGATGCCCCGGGGTTAAATGCTGTAATTAGAGGGGTAGTGAAATCGGCTATAAGGAAATACAATTGGAGAGTTTACGGTGTCCCTGACGGTTTTGAAGGGCTTGTTATAGGAAGTGAACTAAAAGAGTTAACCGAGTACGGCATTAGAGGGATACTTCCTTTAGGCGGTACAATTTTAGGAACAACCAACAAAGGCAATCCATTTGAGTATGTAGTTGTTGAAAACGGGAAAGAAGTTGTAAAGGATATGTCGGACAAGGTTATTGAATACCTTAACATACTTGAAATAGACGCTCTTGTTGTTATAGGGGGGGACGGTACGCTCGGCATTGCAAATAAGTTTGCAGAAAAAGGGGTTAAACTTGTCGGAGTACCTAAAACTATTGATAACGACTTAAAGGCAACGGATTATACTTTCGGTTTTAACACGGCAATTACAACGGCAACTGAAGCACTTGATAAACTTCATACTACTGCCCAATCCCATCACAGGGTTATAGTTATTGAAGTTATGGGAAGGTATGTAGGCTGGATAGCCCTTGAAAGCGGGATAGCAGGCGGAGCGGATGTGATTTTGATACCTGAAATACCCTTTGACATTGAAAAGGTGTGCAGCAAGATAATTAGAAGAAACAAGCTTGGAAGCAAATTTTCAATAGTTGTTGTTGCCGAAGGTGCAAAGCCTAAAGGCGGGGAAATGGTTTTTCAGGAAAAGAATGTTAAAGGCAAGGCACCGAGGCTTGGGGGAATAGGTTATGTTGTGGGAGAACAGATTCAAAAGATTACCGGAATGGATGTAAGGGTTACGGTGTTGGGGCATTTACAAAGGGGCGGTTCACCTACTGCATATGACAGAATTCTTGCTACAAGGTTCGGAGTAGCGGCGGTGGATGCCCTTGCAGAAGGAAAATTCGGCCACATGGTTTGCTTAAGAACCCCTAACATTGAGGTTGTCCCTATAAAAGAGGCAATACAGGATTTAAAAAGGGTTGACCCTGAAGGACAACTTGTTAAAGCCGCAGAAGCGATAGGAATTTCTTTCGGGAGATAATAGATGAGAAAAGGAATAGTTTTAGCAGGAGGAAGCGGAACAAGGCTTTATCCCGCAACCCTTCCGGTTTGCAAGCAGTTGTTGCCTATTTACGATAAACCTTTAATCTATTACCCTCTTTCAACCTTAATGCTTGCAGGTATAAGGGATATTTTAATTATTTCAACTCCCGAAGATACTCCCCGTTTTAAATCGTTGTTCGGAGACGGAAATAAATTCGGGTTAAATTTATCATATAAAGTTCAGCCTGAGCCTAAAGGCATTGCAGAGGCTTTTATAATAGGAGAAGATTTTATAGGCAGGGATAGTGTTGCACTTGTATTAGGGGACAATGTTTTTTACGGCCACGGCTTTACCGAATTGTTAAAGAAGGCGAATGAAAGAGAAAATGGGGCAACTGTTTTCGGTTATAAAGTTAACGACCCTGAAAGGTACGGTGTTGTAGAGTTTGATAAAAACGGAAAGGTTATTTCAATTGAAGAAAAACCTGAAAATCCTAAATCAAATTATGCTGTTGTCGGTTTGTATTTTTACGATAATCAAGTGGTTGAAATTGCCAAATCACTTAAACCTTCCGCAAGGGGTGAACTTGAAATAACGGATGTAAATAAGGCTTACCTTGATAAAGGCAGATTAAATGTTGAACTAATGGGAAGAGGATATGCCTGGCTTGATACAGGCACTCATTCGTCTATGCTTGAAGCATCAATGTTTATTAAAACAATTGAAGACAGACAAAGTATTAAGATAGCCTGCATAGAAGAGATTGCATATAGAAACGGGTGGATTACAAAAGAACAATTAATTGAACTTGCAAAACCCTTAATGAAAAGCGGATACGGAAATTACCTTTTAAATTTGTTAGAGGATTGATATGGGATTTAAATTTGAAAGATTTGAAATTCCCGGGTTGATTGTGATTACACCTGATAGATTTGAAGACGACAGGGGTTTTTTTCAAGAAGTTTATAAAAAGTCTGTTTTTAAAGAAAACGGTATAGATGCTGATTTTAACCAATTAAATATGTCTTACTCAAAAAAGGGTGTAATCAGGGGTTTGCATTATCAATTGCCTCCAAAACCGCAGGCAAAACTTGTGAGGTGTGTTGTCGGGGAGATTTTTGATGTTGCCGTTGATGTTAGAAAATCTTCTAAATTTTTCGGTAAATGGAAGGGTGTTATTTTAAACGAAAAAGAAGGGAATATGTTTTATATTCCCGAAGGTTTTGCCCACGGTTTTTCAGTATTGTCTGAATTTGCGGTTGTTGAGTATTTTGTTTCAAATGAGTATTGTCCCGAGTGTGAAGCGGGGATACGGTTTGATACAAAAGAGTTATCCATAGATTGGAAGGTAAAAAGTCCTCTTGTTTCAGGCAAAGATTTAAACCTTCCCGATTTTAAACACGCAAAATTTTTTGAATAGGAAAAGAGGCCGAAATTACATTTCGGCCACAGGCAAACCTTGAGGTTTTGCTTTTATT
>WFPG01000177.1 GCA_015487755.1 Acidobacteriota bacterium | reverse complement strand
CGAAATAGGGCATTGAATCAATTGAATAGCCCTCAAGAAAAGAGTTTTCGTGCCTTTCTATAGCCCACACTATACCGTGAGGCTTTGCTATCTTTGCGCAAAACTTTGCAATCTTGGGAAACCTTGAAATCCCTGCCGAACACGGCAAATCCAATTCTCTTTTCACCCTTGTTATAATTTCGTGAGCAGCCCTCAAAGGGGACTTCCATATCTTCATTACCCCCTTTAAATCAATTAAAGCCTCGTCTATGGAAAGGGGATAAACATCAGGGGAAACGGTTTTCATAACTTCCATCACTTTAGCGGATAGCCTTTCGTAATCCCTGTGGTGAGGCCTTAAAACAATTAAAGAGGGGCAAAGTGTTTTGGCTTTAAATATAGGCATTCCCGAACAAACGCCGTACTTCCTCGCCTCATAAGAGGCAGACGCCACAACTCCGAGCCTATCCCCCACTCCGCCGCCGACAACAACAGGCTTACCCTTTAAATCAGGCCTTTCCCTTAACTCTGCCGAAACAAAAAAGGCGTCCATATCAATATGGCAGTAAACAGAGCCAATCCCTTCAAGCATAAAATCCCCTTAAATTAAAGTGAAAACAGAACAAGCAGTTTAAGATCAATACTTTCTAACAACCCCTATAACAACCCCCTGAATCTTAACTCTGTCTTCGTCAAAAACCATAGTCTCCATCTCCTTGTTTGCAGGGATTAACTCAACCTTCCTTCCCCTCTTCCTGAACTTTTTAACTGTGGTTTCGTGGCCGTCAATAAGTGCAATGACAATATCCCCGTTGTATGCAGTTTCCCTCTTCTCCACAATAACAATGTCTCCGTCGCAGATATGCTCGTCAATCATTGAATCTCCCCTGACCTTCAACGCATAGGTCTTCATAGGGGTGGTAACAATTGAAGCAGGAACCTCAACATTCTCCTCAAACTGGTAAACCGTAACAGGCTCTCCCGCCGTAACATACCCGAAAAGTGGAATACTCACCGTCTTTGTCTCAGGCTCGCACCTTGCACTTGCGGAAAAAACATCAATCCCCTTTTCATTTAACTTCTTAATATGCTCGTGCACTGTTGAAACAGACTTAATCCCCATACACTCTGCAATCTCTTTTAAAGTGGGATAATGCCCCTTTTCTTCAAGGAGTTTTGAGACACAGTCAAGCAACTCCCTTTGCTTTCTCGTCAATGCCATAATTACCCCCTTCCCTTTCCTTAACCAGAATATAACCGAAAAAACCCGAAAAATCAAGAAAAAATACACATAAAAGACATAAACAGGGGAAATATGCTAACAGTTATCAAACAGAAAACAAAGAGGTTATAAGTAAAATCCCGCAACAAAAAAATTTCAAAAAATCCTGTTGACAACTTCGGGCTTTATGATAATATTTATATCGCTTGACGGGTTCCGGAGTAGCTCAGTCGGTAGAGCAGGTGGCTGTTAACCACTTGGTCGGGGGTTCAAGTCCCTCCTCCGGAGCCATTTTTTTATGTCCAAAAACAAAAAAGAAAATGGCGACGGAATTCTTTGCAAGTTTTAATCAGTCGGTAGAGCAGTCCCGATTAACATCGGGATTGGTCGGGGGTTCAAGTCCCTCCTCCGGAGCCATTTTTTTATACCCGAAAACAAAAAAAGATGGCTACGGAAAAAACACACTTCGTTTACATAATCTATTCCAAAAAAATTGATAAACTTTATATTGGAACAACTTCAAACCTTGAACACAGATTAAAACAGCACAACTCAAACCAGAGCAACTATACAAAAAATAAAGGTGAATGGGTTTTGCTTTACTACGAAACTTTTCAATCAAAGACTGAAGCATTGAAGAGAGAAAAACAAATCAAAGCGTGGAAATCAAGAAAGTATATCTTGAAAAAATTCAACTTAAAACTTCCTGAATAAGTCAGTCGGTAGAGCAGTCCCGATTAACATCGGGATTGGCGGGGGTTCAAGTCCCTCCTCCGGAGCCATTTTGATAACTGTTTAAAACTCTTTCAAAAGTTCCCCTTCAACTTCCCCGCACAAAACAGAAAGCAGGGGAAATAAAAATCTCCTCTTATCCTGTTCCGGATTGATAATGAAATCCTCACTAAAAAGGAAAATTTTGGGCAAAGGAAGTTGACTTCTTGTTTTATTTACTAAATTGTTTTATTATATGATAATAAACTATAGCAGGAGCAAAAAAGTTAGATTTATGATGAAAGGTTT
>WFPG01000176.1 GCA_015487755.1 Acidobacteriota bacterium | reverse complement strand
GATAATAATAATGTATTAAGAATTAAAAAAAGTAACGGTGAGAATATACCTTTAATGAACAATGTTTTATCTTTACAGGTTGAAGCAGGAATGGATACTGACGGGGATAATGTTGTGGATTCATGGACATATAATGAAAGCGATTTACCTTCTCTCTATGATGTAAAAGCTTTAAAAATGTTTGTTTTTACTGCCACAACATCTGAACAACAAGGCGTTTCAATGGGAGTTATGGACAGAATTAACCAGCTTGACCAGAATGCCAACGGGCTATGGAGTCAGGAAGTGAACTGGAGTGCTGTGTTAAATGCTTTTGCTGAAACTCACGGGACAACTCCCGGCGTTCCCAGGGTTTATTCTTTCGCTTGCGAATTAAGAAATGTTTTTACTTGTAATTAAGGGGGCGAGAATGAATGAAATAAATAAAAAAAAGGGAGCGGCGACGCTTACAGCCACAATAATTATTTTAATGCTTTTAAGCGTGCTTGGGATTACATTGTTATACCTTTCTAAATCAAGCGTAAAAATTGCTACAAGTTTTGAGAAGAACGAGCAGGCCTTTAATGTTGCAGAATCCGGATTAGAGAATATAGTAAGAACCCGTTTAAGCACATATAACGATTTAATCACCTATCTATTTTTTGATCCTGCAAATCTAAATTCATTACCTGACCCGAGGTTTGCAGATTTTGACGGGCTTTTAACCGGGGGAGGAACATTTGGACAACTTTATTCCACATATTATTCTCATTTCCCGTTTCTTACAGGTTCTTATGTTGTTGACGGGGGAGACCCTTCAACTACTGCTGACGATGTAGTGGGAGAGTACTATATCAGGGTTTTGGACAACGATATTTTTATAAATGAAGATGGAGATTATTTCAGAAATCAACTTGAAGATGAGGACGGAGATCCCAACAACGGTGTAGTTCAGGCCAATATGAGGATAGATAGAGACAGAAACTTTTTTGTCCAGGCAAGGGGAATAATAAGACAGGGGACAAGGATTCTGGGAACAAGGTTGGTAACAATTAGAATATGCGCAATTGAACAGTCTTCAGGGACTCAAAAAGGCGGTTCTGCCGCGAATACTAACCTGGGCAAACGGTTTTGCATACAATCAAATTACATTAAACAATAAAGGGGGATATTATGAGGAGGGCAATAAACTTAGCAATTTTCAGTTTGCTTCTGGTAACTTATGCATTTTCAGGCTATGCTGCCTGTGATAGAAAAGTCTTTGACCCGCTTGAGCCTATAAACAAAACGGTTCCGCCTAATATTTTGGTGGTAGTGGATAATTCCGGCTCTATGTCATGGGATACAAGGAATATGTATCTATACGATTATAGGACGGCACGATATGTTTGGTATGGAGACTATGCTCCTGTTACAGGGGATTACTATCACTATAGCCTGGATTATCAGAGTAGTTATTACAGGATAAGTAGAGTTCAACCGTATGAGAGGTTTAGTTATAGGACAAATGTATCACAAACACAAATTTCAACAACAGGGTTTCAAGAAATGGGAGAGATAAATATCCCTGATAACGGAAAGGTTGATTATGCCGGTTTTGCTGTTGATATATGGGTGCCGTATGATGTTTACAGGTACAGAACAAAGGCACAGATAACTATAAAGCTTGAACATAACGGAGTAACCACTGAGATCAAACCTACAGACCAGTGGTTTGCTTATAGGTATTCAGACGGCAACCCGTATTATTACGATGCAAAAAGGATTGGCAGAACTTGGTATTACAGGTTAAGGGTACAGTATGCTTTCCCTGATTTTTATGGGCAGGATAAATTTGGTACATGGAAATTGTATCTTAAAACTTCATATACTTCCTACAGGCTTTACTATGAAAGGTTCGGGTTGCATTTCAATATCTATGTTTCTAAAATGACTGCCTTGAAAACCGTTTTGCAGAGAATCTTTACTGCAAACCCGGAAGTTAGGTTTGCTTTAGGGACTTACAAAGCCAGGGCTTCAAGGACTACCGTCTGGGATGCAGACGGTTTGAAAAGGTATTCTTATTACTGGTATGTTACTTCTTCAAGCCCAGGGCTTTCGGTTTGGGAAGATTGGCCTTCAGACGAAATTGATACTCAAAGTAACAGGCAGTCTCTTATTGAGTGGGTGGATTTAAAGAATGCTAATGAAGACGAGGTGGTAAACGGTTATTTAAGGAAAGAGATATTTGCAAGAGGGTACACCCCTATTCAATCATGTATGAGAGATGTAAGAAGATATTTATCATATAAATATGGCCAGGACAGTTATCAAGCTTGCAGAAACTATGCGGTTGTATTTATGACAGACGGTGAATGTACTGAAAGTGGTTGCAGTAATGAGGCAATAAGAGATACAATCAGCCAGATTTATCGTGACCACATAATCCAGGTAGGTACTTCAAATAGGGGGACAAAAACATATATTATTGGTTTATCTTTGAAAGATAGTGATAGGCAATGGTTAGACGATTGGGCGGATGCAGGAGACGACGGGGATTATACCAACAACTCTACTCAAGCTTATATGCCTCAGGATTCGGAAGAACTTATGCAGGCTTTCTCAGATGCGGTTCACTCGGCATCTGCTCAAGAGGTAGTAATAAATTCAGATGTTATTTTCGGTACCATTAACCCGAATAAAGCACCAAGCGGTTCAATTTTTAAAGCGAATCAATTTATTACTCCTTCAGGCCAGGTATATGAAGGCACCTATCCTGCCCTTGAGGCAAACATTATGTTTACCACCAAAGTTTTTTATCCTTCATGGGAAGGGGATTTGGTTGCCTATATGCCGATGTACAGAAGTGCTACCGATAATAAACTATATTATTTCCCGCAAATATATGATTCTCAAACGGGGACTTACAAACCTGATTACCCTGTAATATGGAGTGCAAGGGAAGAATTAAGTCAATTACTTAACGGTTCCGATGATAACGGGAATCATGTACCGGGAATAAGGGATGCTCTTGGAATGACAAATTACAAGACAACTGAGGATGATTTTATACCGTGGAGAAACATAAAACTTGTTATTCCTAACGGAGCATATCCTAATTTTCAAATGATTAATTTAAATCAGTTTGTTTACGATAGTTCTCAGCAAAGGTGGATACCTGCTCCAAACCTTGTGTCTGTTGTGGCAGATAGCGTGTATGCAGGAGACCCAAATGCAATAGAAAAGGCGGCAAAATTTATTGAGTTTGTTCAGTCAAGAATGTTAGGTGATATTACTTACTCTTCTCCTGCAACAATATATGAGCCTGAAATGGGTTTTGAAGACTGGAGAGACAGTTATCTGAAGTATAAAATTGTCGCAAGGCATTTAAGAACACCGGTGGTTGTAGTCGGTGCAAATGACGGTATGCTTCACGGCTTTAACGCATACACAGGGAAAGAAGAGTGGGCGGTTATTCCGTGGGGGGTTATTGATAACCTGAAAGAGATGGTGAACAATTATGATCCTGAAAACAATCCGTCAGGCCAGGTAGATGTAACCAACCAGGATGCATTGGGAAGAAATATGCACATATACGGAGTTGCTTCTTCTCCCAAAATAGTTGATATAGGAAACCTGGACGACGATAACCCTGACAATGATTCATGGCGTACAATTTTGATTTGCGGATTGGGAGGAGGCGGAAACTCATACTTCTGCTTAGATGTTACCGACCCACTTGAACCTCAGATCAAATGGGATACTTCTACAAGTTCTGATTATTCTGATATGGGTGAAACCTGGGCATATCCTGCCGTTTGGTTAAGTAAAATGAACGACAATTATGTTAATGTCGGTTTCTTTACATCAGGTTATAGTATTGATGACTCTAAAGGTAAAGATTTGTATGTAATGGATGTTGACAGTGGTGAGCTGATATATAAAAAATCGTTAATTAGCGGGAGCAACGATGATTTCCTTTTTGCTGCGCCGGCAGGTATTTTGGATTCTGAAGCAAGATACATAAAAGGTGTGTATGTAGGTTCAACGCACGGAGAACTTTTCAGGTATGATTTTCTTACTAATGATACCTGCAAGGTTTTTGAAACCAATAACGGGTATGCTATTATTACACTTCCTGCCGTCTATGTAGATTCAAGTAATAGTGAATGGGTTTCTCTTGGAGAATTAGGTTGTGCTGATGTTTACTCGGGAATATTTGCAAACAATGCAACGCTTTATACCTTTAAAGCATATCCAACTGAATCATGTACCGGTAATAAAAACCTTGTTGATTTAACCGATTATGTGAACCACACCAACTTTAATACTGTTGTCCCTCTTGGCGGTAATGACGGTTATTACTTTAACTTACAGGTTAATGAAACTATGTTTGCAGACCCACTTATTACCACTTACTTTTATGAAGACCCGGATACCGGAACAACTCAGTTTGAAACTGTTAGTGTTTTTGTAACCTACCAGTATCCTTCAAGCGGTGATTACTGCGGGCTTGGAAACTCTTATCTCTACATACTCGGTGTTACAGATTTATTTGTAGGAACAAGGGAGGATGATCAGAGTGATTACGGTTCAATGGTATCTAAAGGCAGAAGCGGAAGCCCGGTTAGGACAGGTGTTAGCGGAACTGTATGGATTAACACTCCCGACGGCCCATTGAGAATTTTGCCTCTTGATGACAGTGCAGGTTCTGCTTCTATACCTGTTTATTCTCCTTTTTCAACCAATTGTTCAGATGCTAAAAAAGTAGGAGCTGGGTCATGGATAGTTTATTAAAAAAACAAAAGGGGTTTTCTCTAATAGAGTTATTGGTTGTTATTGCGGTGCTCATTATTATAATGGGCGCCGCAGCCCTTACAATGGGAACATCAATGAGAGATTCAAGGGTAAAGAAAGCGGCATTTGTTTTTAAGACAATGCTAACGGACGGTATGAAGGAGTCCATGTCAAATTATAAGCAGGTTATAGTTGAAGTTGACCCTTCTTTTGCCGCTGGAGTAAGGTTAAGAATGTATATTGACGGTGATGAAAGCTTTACATACGGCGGAGCAAACGATAGGTTGCTTGCATATTTTGTAACAACCGGGGACAAGGTGGATCCCGGAAGGCCTGCCGGTTATACCGGAGATTATTATTTTATTCCCGATGTTGTTTTTTCTACAACTACCGAATCGGGAGGGAGCACCCTTGACCTTTCCTCAATTTATGGAACAGGGTTTGAAAACATATCTATAATAGGCACTAATTCAAAGATAATTATCAGGCCTGAGGGGGTTTTTGTGATAAGGTCAGGCGGAGTTTCGCTTACTCCCGGAGGGTTAGTTTTGTTCAGACATGTTGATGATATAGATCAACAGGAACAGGACAGGCAGTACTTTGTGTTGATAACCACCACTTTTTTGAGGATTATTAAACTTGAAGACGATGGTACAGGAAATTTTGTTCCAAGGGAATTGTAACAATCGTTTTTAGAAAATTTTAAGCCCCGATTTTTCGGGGCTTTTTTTATGCTTGAAGACGCAAAAACTTAAAATTTGTTTGTATCGGGAATTGTTCTATTATTTTAAAGTAAATGCAATTGCCATATGGCCTACCCAGTGTTTAAGGGAAAAAGGTGCTGAAACTCCAAATCCGTACCCTTTTAACGGGATTATCGGGTCAATGTAAGTGTCGTCGTAGCGTACAAAGTGGCCGTAAAGGTTTTTGTCTGCAATTTTTTCAACTATTTTTTCTGTTGTTAAAAGCCCGAATGGAATGGAATACCTTCCGCACCACAATGTTTTTTTATAAACACCGTCTTTTACAATGCTTTTTACCCTTTCTTTTGTGATTTTTGCTTTATAGTATTTTTCAAAGATATCCAAATCGTGTTTTCTTGCTTTTCTATGCCCCTCTTCCCCTTTCCCGAATTCAAGGTTATGGAAGTCTTCCCCATAATGGTTTGCGTCTGCAGAGATTAAAAATACAACATCTTTGAAGGTTAAATTGTTTTCTTTAAGGTAGTTTGCAATGGCTTTTGAAAGTTTGTTTGAAAGCCTGTCCATGGTTTTCAAATCCATGGGTGGCACCATAATAGGCATAATTTCAATTCCTTTTGAGTAATAATTTAAAAACGGAAGCACCGCTTCAATAGAGTGCTCATAAGAATGAAATATGTTGCTTTCAATGTAATCTTTTTCATTTAAGTTTTTTTCAAGGTAGTCCCTTAAATTAGATACTTTCACATTCTGATAGGGTGCATACCAGTAATCAAAATTGTCAAAGATTAGGGTGTTTTTTACAGGGCCTCCCATCTTTCTTGCCATTTTGTGGGTAACCCCGAATATTACGGCAAGTTTTCTTTTTCCTATTTGTTTAACAAGTGAGTTTATAGTAACTCCCGAGTAAAGGTGGTCGTCATGAGGGAATATTGCAGCAACGATTTGCCCATCTACCTTGTTGTAAGGCATTTTCATTTTTTCAATTGTGTTAATTAAAACCTCAATCTGCTCATTACTCCAAGCATAAGACACATCGTCAAAAGGCTTTCTCACATTGTCTTTTGAAAAAACACCGATAGCAAAAACCAGAACTGAAAAAACAAACAATATATTTTTCATAACTCCTCCCTTTCAGAGGTAATATAGTGACATCCCTGACTTTCTTTGTTCCTTAAAGCCTGTTTTGTTATAACCCTTGATACTGTAATCATGTTTCTCAATTCAATAAGCCTTTTTGAGAGTTTGTTTTCTTTGTAGAAGTTTTCAACTGTGTTGTAAAGGAATAATAGTTCTGTCTCAAGCCTTTTAAGCCTTTTTGTAGAGCGGATTATTCCCGCATAGTTCCACATAAGGTTTCTTATGTTTTCTATATCCCCCTCAATTAAAACAGGGTCTGCAATTTCCCCTTCAGGCTCTATCCATTCAGGAATTTGTTTTATCCTTTTTTCTGAAAGTTTTTCCCTTTTTCTTTTCAAATACTCTCCGCAAAGGTAAGCCATTACCAGCCCTTCAAGTAGAGATGTTGACGCAAGCCTGTTTGCGCCGTGTAGCCCTGTGCAGGCGCATTCCCCTATTGCAAAAAGCCTTTTTATCCCTGTCTCCCCGTTTAACCTTGCTTTTATACCCCCGCAGAAGTAATGTGCCGCAGGAATTACAGGTATGGGGTTGTTTTCTATATCAATGTTTTTTTCAATACATTTGCGATAAATTTGGGGAAACCTCTCTTTTAAATTGTATTTCTCTTTAACCTTTGTAAGGTCAAGGTAAACGCAGGGCTCTTTTGTTTTTGTAAGGTAGTCAAATATTGCCCTCGAAACAATATCCCTCGGTGCCAATGAGCCTAATGGGTGGTATTTTTTTAATATTGCTTCTCCGTCTTTGTTGACAATCTCTGCCCCTTCCCCTCTCACTGATTCAGAAATTAAAAACCTTTCGTTTGAGTAGGGAAGGTATAAGGTGGTAGGGTGGAATTGTATAAACTCTGAATTGATTACCTCACAGCCTGCCCTTATTGCCATTGCTATGCCGTCCCCGGTTGCGCTGTCAGGGTTTGTTGTGTGTTTGAAAAGGTAGCCTACTCCCCCTGTCGCAAGGATTGTGTTTTCCGCAAAAACGGCTTCAACCTTTTTTTCTTTTGTAAAGTAAGCGTAAACTCCCCAGATTTCTTTTTTCTTATACCTTTCTTCAGGGTTTTTTGAATGGTGGGTGTTGGTAATTAAGTCTATTGCCATACAATTTGTAAGAATTTTTACATTTTTCAGGCTTTTAACTTTTTCAATAAGTTTTAATTCAATCTCTTTGCCTGTGTAGTCGTTTTTGTAAAGAATTCTCGGGATTGAATGGGCACCCTCTTTCGTTAATGAAAATGCCTTTCCTTTTTTGTTAAACGCTACCCCTATTTCTTCAATAAGCAATTTGTTTACAACTTCATGACCCTTTGAGGCAATCACTCTCGCAACCTTTTTGTTTACGAGTTTTCCCCCTGCTTTTACTATGTCTTTAACTAAAAGTTCGGGGGAGTCGTTAATTCCTTTAAAGACTATTCCGCCCTGTGCAAAGTATGTGTTGCATTTTTCAATTCTGTCCTCTTTGGTAACAACACAAACTCTTTGTCCGCTTTTTCCCAAAATGTAGGCAAGGGTAAGCCCGCTAATGCCCGAGCCTATTATTAAGGCGTCAAGCTTCATGGCTACTTTGTTGAGTATTTTGCAATATGTTTTTTCAAAATCGGCGGTAATTCAAGAAACGCTCTTAAATTTAAGTCTGTCAGGGTTTTTACATCGGGAATTTTTGAAACAAAGTTTTCAGGTATCCTTGACGGGTTTAGCATTTCTTTGTCTTTTGAAAAGAGCAGCATTCCCGTATAGCCTGTAATGTAAAATGCGACAGGAACTGCTATAACCTTAACTCCCTCAAAGCATTTTTCAACCCGTGGCAATACATAAGAGTAACATTCCCCGTATATGTGAAAGTCGGAGATAAGTTGAATTATTACTCCGTCCATTTTTATCACTCTTTTTAATTTTTGATAAAACTCTTCTGAAATCAAAATCCCCGCCTTGTCAAAGGGGTCTGTGGAATCAACAATTATTATGTCCAGAGAGTTTTCGTCTAATTGGTCAAGGTATTTAAAACCGTTTCCTATTTCAAGTTTAAACCTTTGGTCTTTTTCGCATTTTTCAGCCCAGGGGAAATGTTCCCTGCAAACATCCACTACCATGTCGTCAATTTCGCACATTGTAACTTTTTTTATGTTTTTGTGTTTTAAAAGGTGGTACGCAACCCCGAAATCCCCTCCCCCAATAATAAGGGCTTCAGTATTCTCCCTGTTTGTCAAAGCAACCGGGATGTGTGCCATAGGCTCGTGGTAGTAAGCTTCCATAAGGGTAGAAACATTAAATACATTGTCTAATATTAGCATTTTTCCGTGAAGGTTGTTTTCCCCTACAAGTATGTCCTGGTACTTGCTTCTTTTGTGGAAATGCACCCTTTCAATTCTGTGGACAAATGCAAGTTCGCCGCCCATTGTTTCAAAAAGTTCTATTCTGTCTCTTCCGAATAATCCGTAAACCTCCATTTCCCCTCCTAAAATTGTTCTATTAGTTTGTATTTTTTTTCCATATATTCCTCTTTTGAAATCTTTCCGCTTTTGTATAACTTTTCAAGTTCGGCAAGTTTTTCAAGAAGTATGTCGGCATTGTTTTTGTATTGATTTACATAGTATTTTTGCTTTGCGGGTTTGACAGGTTGGGTTTTTTTTGAATTTTCTGAAACAAGCAACAAGCCCACAACGGTTTTTTTGTCAATTTGTTTTATTC
>WFPG01000175.1 GCA_015487755.1 Acidobacteriota bacterium | reverse complement strand
TAAATTATTCTTTTAAACTTGAAAGTATTGATAAACGATACGGAATTTATTATTACAACAAATTTAAGAAAAAGTGGGTTTTTATAGGAGACACAATTGATAATAACTATTCTTCAATCTCTGCAGATTATTACAGAACAGGCAGAATAGGTGTTTTTATTGACAATGTGCCGCCTGAAGTAAAAGGCAGGCCATTTTACTATGACGGAAAGTTTGTGATTAAGGCAATTGACAGGGGAAAAGGTATTGATGAAAAAACAATAGTTTTTAAAAGCAAAACAAAGAGTTATCCCCTTGAATACGATAAAGATAGAAAATGGCTTTTCTACGAGGGAAAGGTTGAAAAGGGAAAATACCTTCTTGAAGTTTCAGATTTAGCGGGGCATAAGGTTTCAAAGACTATAGAGATAAAATAAATAAAAAAAGCAGGCTAAAAGCCTGCCGTATATAAAAACCTTGCTGCGGTAATTAGGGAATTTTCTTTTCCGCTATAAGTTTTTTCAGCACATCTTCCGACGCAAAGGCAAAATAAGGATGAGATGTTTTCGGTGTTAATTCAGGGTGAGATGAATAGTGATAGCCTATTACATCGTAGAGGTTAGCCTTCATTAAAACCAACTGGGTTGCTGTTTCAATAAATCCGGCAGGGTTAAATTTACCGACTAATTCTGCCCCTATAAACTGAAGGTTATCTTTTTTGTAAATTACCTTTACGAAAACCTTTCTATGGTCAGGCATATTTGCATACATACATGTTGATTCGCCGTAACCGACAATAACCTCAAGCCCTTCGTTTATTGCATCTTTTTCCGTTAAACCGGCGCTTCCAATTGCTATTTCTCCAACCTTTGTTATGGTTGCATTTATTATCCCTTCATACGGCTTTTTTATGCCGCCGAAGTTTAAACCTAAAATTCTTGCCATTTGCCCTGCATTTGAGCCTAATTTCCCTGGATACGGCTTCCCCGTAAGAAAATGTTTTGTCTCAATGCAGTCTCCTATTGCATAAATGTCGTTAACCCCTGTTTCAAAGTATTCGTTAACAATAATTCCGTGTTTTGAGGTTTTTAAACCGAATTTTTCAGCATATTCAACAAGAGGCCTGACACCGATAGAGGATAAAACAGCCTCTGTCTTTATAACTTCCCCGTTGTCAAGTTCAACCCCTTCAACCTTTTCTTTGCCTATAAATTTAACCGCTTTTCTTCCCGTAATTAACTTTATCCCCAATTCTTTTATATGCTCTTCAATCATCGTTATAATCTTTTCGTCGTTTCTTCCACCTAAAACATGGGGCATTAATTCAATCACCGTCACATCTTTGCCCATATGTTTCAATGCAACCGCAAATTCAAGGCCTATGTATCCTGCCCCTAAAACAACAACTTTGTTTAACCCTTCAAGAATTTCCATTGTCTTTTTAACATCAACTGTTTTTCTTACTTTGAGAATGTTTTTTAATTCTTTCCCCGGTATGTCCGGAATAATCTGGTCTGTTCCTGTAGCAAATATCAACTTGTCGTAGTAGTATTTTTGTCCCTTTTCGGTTAACACATACTTTTCTTCAGGGTTTCCGTCAACAACCCTGTCAATTATTATCGGGGTTCCCCAGCGGGTTACAATCTCTTCTTTTATTAGCCCCTTTTCCCAGGGGATTTCACCTTCAACAATGTAAGGTGTTCCGCAATGGTTTACTATCCTTTCTTCTTCCCTTATAATCGCTGTTTTTACCCCTTTATGAAAAAAGTGTATGTACTTGTTTAAAATCCTTGACGCAGGCCCGCCGCCAACAATAATATAATCAAACCTTTCCATACAACCCCCTCTTTTTTACTTCAATAGATATGAACCTTTGTTCTAAAAAAGGTTACAGAATAAAAATCCCCCGTCAAGTAAAAAAAGTGAATAGTAAAATAGTGAAAATGTCTCGTCCTGAAAAAAGGTATTTTTCTTGGTTTAATTAGAAATTAGGGGTTATAGATTCTGGATTAGGAATTGAGGAAGTTTTTCTTTATTTTTAACCAATTTGATTCAAAATTCCTTTATAATCCATTGTTTCAATGCCCAATTATTACTACTTCTGTGCACTCAGGCGGGATTCTAAATGAGCCGCCTTGCCATTCAATTGCTTCAGTCCCGTTATGCGTATCGTCAACTCTGTATATTTTTATTTTTTTATCAGGGTTGTCTGTTAGTTTTTCTCCGTCAATGTATAAATCAACATTTGCGGAAATATCCTCAATATTTGAAATTAAAATTGCTATCCCGCTTTTCCCTCCGGAAGCAATGTAGTAAAGTTTTCTTC
>WFPG01000174.1 GCA_015487755.1 Acidobacteriota bacterium | reverse complement strand
GTGTATAAGAGACAGTAATAAGGGAGAGTCAAAATGAACGATAAAAAAATAGAACCGAAAACCTTTCTTGAAAAGTTAATTTACTTTTCAATAAAAAACAAACTTATAATAGCGATTTTTGTTGCAATTATCCTTTTTATCGGGGCTATGGTATCTCCCTTTGACTTTGACATAGCGGGTATTCAAAGAGACCCGGTGCCTGTCGACGCAATACCCGATGTGGGGGAAAACCAGCAAATTGTTTTTACAAAATGGCCGGGAAGGTCTCCTCAGGATATTGAAGACCAGATAACATACCCCTTAACGGTTGCCCTGTTAGGTATTCCCAAAGTTAAAACTATAAGAAGTTTTTCAATGTTCGGTTTTTCCACTATCTATGTCATCTTTAAAGAAGATGCCGATTTTTATTGGTCAAGGTCAAGGATTCTGGAAAAGTTGAACAGTTTGCCTCCCAACACCCTCCCGGAAGGAGTTAAGCCCTCTCTCGGCCCGGACGCTACCGCTTTAGGCCAGGTTTTCTGGTATACCCTTGAAGGCAGGGACGAGAAGGGCAACCCCACCGGCGGCTGGGATTTACAGGAGTTAAGGTCTATTCAGGATTGGTATGTAAGGTATGCTTTGCTTTCGGCAGACGGCGTAAGCGAGGTGGCTTCGGTAGGGGGCTATGTTAAAGAGTATCAAATTGATGTTGACCCTGATGCTTTGAAGGCGTACGGGATAAGCCTTGAGCAGGTGTTTAAAGCGGTTAAAATGGCAAACCTTGATGTAGGGGCAAAATCAATAGAGATAAACAATGTAGAGTATGTTATAAGAGGCATAGGGTTTATTAAAAAGGTGAAGGATATTGAAAATACGGTAATCACTGTAAGAAACAATGTCCCGGTTTACATTAAAAATGTTGCCAATGTAACAATAGGCCCGGCAATGAGAAGGGGCATTTTAGACAAAGAGGGTGCCGAAGTGGTAGGCGGGGTTGTAGTGGCAAGGTTCGGCGAGAACCCTTTAAAGGTTATTAAAAACATAAAAGAAAAGATAAAAGAGATATCCCCCGGATTGCCCTCAAAAAAACTTAAAGACGGGACAGTGAGCAAGGTTACAATTGTACCGTTTTACGATAGAAGCGGGTTGATATACGAGACTTTAGGGACTTTGAAATCTGCCTTAACGGAAGAAATCTTTGTAACCATTATTGTTGTTCTCCTTATGGTTATGCACTTTAGAAGTTCACTTTTAATTTCAGGCCTTCTTCCCCTTGCGGTTATTATGACTTTTATAGCAATGAAGGTATTCAAGGTTGACGCAAATATAGTTTCCCTGTCAGGAATTGCCATAGCCATAGGGACACTGGTTGATATGGGAATTGTTATTGTTGAAAACATAATCAAGCATATATCAGACCCGAACAATAAACTTAGTTTGTTTGATAAGGTGTTTGTGGCTACAAAAGAGGTAGGGGGAGCGGTTTTAACCGCCGTGTCCACAACGGTAATAGGTTTTCTCCCTGTCTTTGCTATGGAAGGCCCTGAAGGAAAACTCTTTAAACCCCTTGCTTTTACAAAAACCTTTGCGTTAATTTCAGCCATAATTATAGCCTTAACCATCATTCCCCCTCTTGCTCATCTTATTTTAAAGGCAAGGGTTAAGAGGGGCTCCCTTCAAAGGGTTATAAACGCTTCATGGATAGTTTTAGGGGTAATAAGTTTCTTTATGTTTTCAAAATTTGCTGGCATTGCCTTGATTTTTTTAGGCATATACCACCTGACAAAAGAAAAGATAGCCCCGAAGTACACAAAATACGGATTGTACATAATAAACGGCGTTGCGGCGCTAATTGTCGCTTCTTTTCTTGCCGAACACTGGCTGCCGTTAGGCGCATACAAGGGCTTTTTGTTGAACTTTCTATTTGTCATAGTGATAATAGGCTCAATTTTATTGTTTTTTCAGGTGTTTCAATTTTTCTACCCCTCAATATTAAAATGGGCTTTACACCATAGAAAAACCTTTTTAACCATACCAATTTTTATAATTCTCTTCGGAGGGTTATCGTGGCTCGGGTTTGAAAAAATGTTCGGCTGGCTTCCTGTTTCTGTAAAAACCCTTGCTCCGGTTTCATACTTTGCACACAAGTTTCCGGGATTGGGAAAAGAGTTTATGCCTCCGTTAGACGAGGGTTCTTATTTGTACATGCCGACAACTTCAACCCATGCTTCAATCGGTGTTGTCAAGGATATTTTAAAGATTCAGGACAGCAATTTTAAAAAAATACCTGAAATTAAAACAGCAGTCGGGAAATTGGGAAGGGCTGAGACTCCGTTAGACCCTGCTCCTATTTCAATGATAGAGACGGTAATTAACTATAAGCCTGAGTACATAATTGATAAAAACGGCAACAGGTTATTGTTTAAATTTAACCCTGATGAAGTGGATTATTACAGAGACGAAAACGGCAACCCTGTTCCTGCTCCCGACGGTAAGCCTTACAAAGTTCAGGGACGGTTTGAAAGAGACAAATACGGCAGATTGATTCCGGATAAAGACGGCTCTCCCTTCAGGTTGTGGAGGCCGCCGCTTGACCCGTCTTTAAATCCCGGGAGAGAGCACTGGAAAGGTATTGTCTCACCTAAAGATATCTGGGATGAAATAGTTCAGGCAGGCACAATTCCCGGAGTAACTTCAGCCCCTAAATTGCAGCCTATATCCGCCAGGATTGTTATGTTGCAAAGCGGAATGAGGGCTCCTATGGGATTAAAGATTAAAGGGCCTGATTTAAAAACAATAGAGAAAGTAGGACTTGAAATTGAAAAATTTCTAAAAGAAGTGCCTTACATTGACCCTAACACCGTTGTTGCCGACAGAATGATAGGAAAGCCTTACCTTGAAATCCATATTGACAGGGAAGCCATAGCAAGGTACGGAATACCTTTAATTAAAGTTCAAAACGCTATTGAAATGGCAATAGGCGGGAAAAATGTTACAACAACAGTTGAAGGTAGAGAAAGGTATAACATAAGGGTGCAGTATTTAAGGGAATTGAGGAACGGAATTGACAAGATTGGGAATGTTCTTATCTCTTCCCCGACAGGTGCCCAGATTCCACTAAAGCAACTTGCCGTAATTAAGTATGTTAAAGGGCCTCAGGTAATTAAATCGGAAGATACCTTTTTAACAGGCTATGTGATTTTTGACAAAAGGGGAGACTATGCCGAGGTTGATGTTGTTGAGCAGGCTAAAAGGTATCTTGAACAAAAGATAAAAACAGGGGAATTGGTAATTCCTGCCGGTGTAAGTTACAGTTTTGCCGGAAACTATCAGAATCAGATAAGGGCTGCCAAAAAACTTGCAATAGTTTTGCCGTTAGCGCTGTTTACAATCTTTTTAATACTTTATTTTCAGTTTAAAAAGGTATCTACCACAATGCTTGTTTTTTCAGGCATTTTAGTAGCATGGGCAGGGGGTTTTATACTGATATGGTTTTACGGACAACCGTGGTTTATGGATTTTAACTTTTTTGGAGTGAATTTAAGGGATTTGTTTCAGATGCACCACATAAATTTAAGTGTTGCTATCTGGGTAGGTTTTCTTGCGCTTTTCGGCATAGCGTCGGACGACGGGGTTATTATTGCAACCTATCTTGACCAGATATTTGAAGAGAGGAAACCTCAAACTATTGACGAAATAAGGGCTGCTACAATTGAGGCAGGCAAGAAAAGGGTAAGGCCTGCGTTGATGACTGTCGCAACTACCGTTATTGCATTGATACCTGTCCTCACTTCAAAGGGAAGGGGAGCGGATATTATGATACCCATGTCAATCCCCACATTTGGAGGAATGATTGTTGTCGTTATAACAATCTTTGTTGTTCCTGTCCTGTATAGCCTGATTAAAGAGATTTCTTTGAAAAAAAATGGTAAACTGTAAACAAACAACAGAATTAATGAAAAAAGTCCCTCGGGGTAAACCCGTGAAAGGAGGACAGTATGAGTACCGATTTTAATAACAAACATAACGTAGAAAAAGGCTTTATAGACCCTGTATGCAAAATGAAGGTAGGTGAAAAAACCGGGTTTAGTATGGAGTTTGAGGGCAGAAGGTTCTACTTTTGCAGTGAGCATTGCTACAACAAGTTTAAAGCGAATCCGGAAGAGTATGCAGTAAAGTTAGAAGATGGAAGCACACACGGACACGGAGAGCATATCCATGGCCATGAGCACAAACACGGAGAGCATGGGAAACACGAAGAGCACAGCCATGAGCACGGCCACAAACACGGTGAGCACAGCCATTCTTCCCACAAACATGAGGATGACCATGCCTGCTGCGATACGGGAATAGAAAAGGATTTAAAACCTGTTGAAGAAAAGGTTGAGGCTTTTTTAGAGGGCAAAACAGTTATATACACCTGCCCTATGCACCCTGAAGTGGAAAGCGATAAGCCGGGGAATTGCCCCAAATGCGGAATGGCTCTTGAAAAAAAGGAGATAACCCTTGATGAGGACAAGAGTAACCCGGAATACGAAGATATGCTTAAAAGGTTTAAAGTAAGTGTTGTCTTTGTAATCCCTCTTTTAATACTTGCTATGGGGGATATGCTTCCCGGGGCGCCTATGTCTAAGTTCTTTTCTCCAAAGTTAAAGGTAATGCTTGAATTTATTTTCGCAACTCCCATATCCGTCTGGGCGGCATGGCCTTTTTACAAAAAAGCGGTTGCTTCCTTGAAAGGGTTTAATCTGAATATGTTTACACTAATAGGATTGGGTGTTGCAATCGCTTACGGTTATAGTGTTGTAGCGGCTTTTTTCCCCGGTATTTTCCCGCAGGAATTTTTAAGCGAAACAGGTCAGGCTGAAGTTTATTTTGAGGCGGCAGGGGTAATTGTAACCCTGATTTTATTAGGGCAGGTGCTTGAGTTAAAAGCAAGAACTCAGACAGGAGCGGCTATTAAAAAACTTTTAGGCCTGGCTCCTAAATCTGCGAGGTTGATTAAAGATAACGGGGAAGAGGTGGACATAACCATAGACAAAATAAAAGTGGGAGACTTATTAAGGGTAAGGCCCGGTGAAAAGATACCTGTTGACGGCGAGGTTGTTGAAGGGGAAAGTTATGTTGATGAATCTATGATAACAGGCGAGCCTGTCCCTGTTAAAAAGAAAAAGGGAGACAAAGTGATAGGCGCTACTGTGAATAAAAAGGGCAGCCTTGTGGTTAAAGCGGAAAAAATAGGCTCCGATACAATGCTCGCAAGGATAGTTAAAATGGTTAACGAGGCTCAACGAAGCAGGGCCCCCATTCAGAAGTTGGCGGATACTGTTTCAGGTTACTTTGTGCCTTTAGTAATTTTAATTGCCGTTATAACTTTTGTGGTCTGGTATAAATTCGGCCCCGAGCCTAATTTTTCTTATGCATTAATTAATGCAATTGCGGTTTTGATTATTGCCTGCCCGTGTGCGTTAGGGCTTGCAACCCCTATGTCAATTATGGTTGCCACAGGGAAAGGTGCTACACACGGAATTTTATTTAAAAATGCAGAGGCAATAGAAAAGTTTGAAAAAGTAAACACCTTAATAGTGGACAAAACCGGAACTCTGACAGAAGGGGAACCTAAAGTTACCGTAATCAAACCTGCCGAAGGCTTTACCGAAAACGAGGTGCTGTTTTACGCCGCAACCCTTGAAAAAAGCAGTGAACATCCCCTCGGGGCGGCTGTAGTTAATAAGGCTCTTGAAAAAGGGTTAACACTTAAATCTCCTCAGGATTTTCAGTCTGTTACGGGAAAGGGAATTATGGGAAAGGTAGACGGAAGGGATGTTGCCGTCGGAAATAGCAAGATAGCGGAACAGTTAAATGTTGACTTATCTGAAATAGAGAAAGAAACGGAAAGATTGCAGGGAGAGGCTTACACCGTTATTACAGTTATTGTTGATTCAAAGCCTGCCGGTATTATAGGGATAATTGACCCTGTAAAAGAAACCTCTCTTGATGCTGTTCAAACTTTGAAAAAAATGGGGATAAAGGTTGTAATGGCTACCGGAGATAATGAAAAGACCGGAAAAGCGGTTGCACAAAAACTTGGAATTGAACATGTATTTGCGGAAGTGTTGCCTGAAGATAAGGTTAACCTTGTTAAAAAATTTCAAGAACAGGGTGATGTTGTGGCAATGGCGGGAGACGGTATAAACGATGCCCCGGCATTGACGCTTGCGGATGTCGGAATAGCCATGGGAACAGGAACTGATATTGCCATTGAAAGTGCTGAGGTTACCCTGGTAAAAGGGAATTTGCAGGGAATTGTTAAGGCTTATACTTTGAGTAAAATTACAATGAGAAACATCAAGCAAAACCTTTTCTTTGCCTTTATTTACAACTCAATCGGCGTGCCGGTTGCAGCCGGTGTGCTTTATCCGTTTTTCGGCATACTGTTAAGCCCGATAATTGCGGCTGCGGCAATGAGTTTTAGTTCGGTATCGGTAATTGCAAATTCGTTAAGGTTAAGAAAGGTAAAACTGTAAAGGGAGTTTATTATGTGGAATCATCACTATATGGGATAAGGAGGATTTATGATGTGGATAGGTTTAATACTGATAATTGTGGTAATAGTTATTCTTTTTAAAAATACAGGTATGCTGGAAGGTAATTCTAATGGAAGGAATACTTCAAGCAAAAGCCCTCTGGATATTTTGAAAGAAAGGTATGCGAGAGGGGAAATTAGTGAAGAGGAGTATGAAAGAATGAAAAAAAATCTGTAAAGGATTGCAGAATATAATTAAGCCCCCTTTTATGGGGGCTTTTTTATTTTGCTTATTTTGCGGCAATTGATTTAAGAAACTCTTCGTTTTTTAAGGCAACATTGCTCATAACATTTCCCAAAACTCCGGAGAAAAACTTTGACATTAATGATATGTTCAGTTTAGAAACATATACTTTCCCGTTTTTTAATTCATAAACAGCCCATGAGCAGGGTAGTAGCCCTGTCCATATAGGGTTAAAGTTTACTATTTTGTTTGCATTGGTGGGATTGCAAACAAAATATATTTTACAGTTTTTTATAGTATGGAACTCAAAATCTTTGTTGGTCAGGAATTGATAAAAATCCCACGGTTCTATAGGGAGCCCCCATCCGTCTGTTTGTTTAACAACTTCTTCAAGCCTGCTACATGTTTCTTCAAACCCGTATCTGCTTTCCGTAATGCTCATTGTCTTTGTTCTAATCAGGTAAGCAAACAGCACAATTAAAACAATTGCCGTGAATAATGCGGTTAATAAAATAGTTAATACCATAACGCCTCCTTTGTCTTTTCATAACTTAATGTTTTACAATCAATAAAAAACCCGGCATAAAGCCGGGCTTTTTGCGGTGGGTGTGAGGGTGGTTAATTCATTCCGCCCATTCCGCCACCCATTCCTCCGCCGTCATTCATGTTTTCCATGGCGTCAGGGATAGGAACGAGAGGAATTGCTGTCTGGATACCGTTGCTGTTTATTAAAACAAGGGGTACTATGCCGTCATCGGCAGCCCTTATTTCAAGTACTCCCTTGAAATTATTTATGCCCTCGTAATCGCTTAAAAAGTTTGCAAGTATGTCAACAGTCTGCTGGCCTGCAATTAAGTTTATGTCTTTGCTGAAAACTTCATTACCGTTTACATCTTTTAAGATAAAAGTTGCCGTCATGTCGGTGTCTGAAGTGTTTACCAATGCAACACCTGTAATGTTGTTATCGTTGTTTTCAATAGGTGCGGCAAAGCCTCTCATCATTCCGCTCATAAACCTCATGCCGCTTGTCCCTACCTGAGTGGCAAGAACACCGTTTGAATCAAACCTTTTATACTTAATTCCCAGAAAAACATGGTCGCTCATCATCTCATGGTTGCCGCTTCCGTCACCCATGTCTGTTGTCTGTTGAGGCTCGTCAACAATGTAGGTTGCCCAGCCGATAACCTTTTCATTATCAGGGTTACCTAAGGTTACTTCAACCATTCCGCCGGCTGGAACTTCAATAGCGAAGTTGTCGCCGAACTCACCGTTTACATCAAGGGCAAGCCTTGAGCCGTCCTGATTGTAAAAGTACAGTGTCCCTGTAGCAGTTTCGCTTATGCCGGGGTTAAAGATTGTAATAACAGTCTGGTATCCTCCGCCTATGTGAATGTGCGGTATTACCAGGTTGTTTTCCATTTCCATACCTTCGTGGTTCACATGTGAACCGTTGTTGCTTCCCATTCCTGAGCCGTCGGCTGAAGCCAGCCCGACGCTCAGGATAAACATTGCAATTACTAAGAAAATCTTTTTCATACTATCTCCTTTATTTCTTTTCATTTGTATTTGTTTTTTTCTCGTTATTCTTCTTGTTCTGTTCCATCATTGCTTTGTGGTATGGGCACAACTGCCCTTTTTCTTTCGTTTCCGATGCCCATGTGCATTTAGACTTATCTTTGTTGTTCATCATGTGTTTGTGCATCATTTTTCCGTTCATCATCATCTTTTTATCCTTGTTATTCATCATGTTATTGTCTTTGTCGTTCATGTTCATATTCATGTGCATTTTGCAATTGTTGTAGGTTTGAGAACTTTTTGCTTTTTCACTGTTTGCCGGTGCTTTTTCCAAGACAATTCCTTCTTCTTCCATCTGTTTGATGTACTTTTCCGGATTTTTCTTAAATTCTGCCGGGCAGCCTTCACAACCGAAATAAACTCTTTTGCCTTTGTAATCTACATAAAGGTTTTTGTTAATATCCATTTTGCATATCGGACACTTGGTCTGCGGTTTCCCCTTTTTGCCTGATGCGGCATATGCGGTTAACCCGAATACCAACCCTAAAATCACTGTTAAAATCATTAATTTTTTCATCTTATCCTCCTAAAAATTTGTTACACCCCTTATACTGCCAGAAGCGTGCCAAAGTGAAAAATGCCGTGTTTTATGGGGATTTCGGTGTCTTTTTTTAAAAAACTATTCAATATTTGAGGGGGGCTATTCAAAAATTGAAGCCCCCTGAAAATTAGGGGGCTCGGCTTTATGGATATAGGAGGAGGTGTCGTATGAAAAATTCTTTTAAACGGTTAATCCCGTTATTTCAAAAATGGTATCAAGGTCTTTATCCCCTCTACCTGAGAGGTTAACAATAATTACCCTGTCTTTGGGAAGTGTTTTTGCAAACTTAATTGCGTAGGCAATTGCATGGGAAGATTCTAAAGCGGGGATAATTCCCTCAATCTCGGAGAGTGTTTTCAAAGCCTCAATTGCCTCTTTATCGCTTGCGGTAACATATTCAGCCCTTCCGATTTCCTTTAAATAAGCGTGCTCTGGCCCGACAGAGGGATAATCAAGCCCTGAAGCAATAGAGTGAACAGGTGCGGGGTTTCCTTCCTCGTCTTTAAGCATTATTGAGTTAAACCCGTGCATAATCCCCTCTTCGCCAAAGGTAAGGGTTGCCGCATGCTCTCCCAATTTCTCGCTCTTGCCTAAAGGCTCAACCCCTATAATTTTAACTTCAGGGTATTTCAAGAAGTTATGAAACAGCCCGATTGCATTGCTTCCCCCGCCGACACAGGCGATTAAATAATCTGGAAGCCTTCCCTCATGCTCAAGTATCTGTTTTTCAGCCTCAATGCCCACTATTTTTTGAAAATCCCTTACCATGGAAGGGTAGGGATGAGGCCCGACGGCAGAGCCTAATGCGTAAAAAACATCCTTGTGCTCATTTATAAAAGCATTCAATGCTGCGTCAACAGCCTCTTTTAGCGTTGCCGCTCCGTCTTTTACCTCAACCACATTTGCCCCTAAAAGTTTCATTCTCAAAACATTGGGAGCCTGTTTTTTTACATCAACGGCACCCATGTAAATATCGCATTCAAAACCGAACCTTGCGGCAACCGTTGCTGTTGCAACACCGTGCTGGCCTGCCCCTGTTTCTGCTATAAGTTTTTTCTTGCCCATCTTTTTAGCAAGCAAAGCCTCGCCTATAGTGTGGTTTATTTTATGTGCACCTGTGTGGTTTAAATCTTCCCTTTTAAGGTAGATTTTAGCACCGCCGCAGTATTCGGTAAGCCTTTCGGCAAAGTATAAGGGAGAAGGCCTTCCTGCATAATGCCTTAAATAGTACGCAAACTCATCCTGAAACTCTTTTGTAGGGACAATATCCCTGTACGCCTCTTCCAACTCTTTTAAAATTGGCTTTAAAACATCGGGAACAAACTGGCCGCCGAATTTCCCGAAAAAACCTTCCCTTAAAGATTCTTTATTCTCCTGAATGTGGCTAATAGTCTTCATAATTTCCTCCTGAAAATAGAATTAGTTTAAATAAAAATCAAGTAGATAGAAAAAAGCAAACTTGCAAAAATCCCTAAAAAAGGGTTATGCCGTAAATTTAAGTATTTTAAAAAGGGGGATTAAATTGTGAGGTTAGTTACGCCACATCCAGGAGGCAACTTCAACGACATTTAATTGCGGATAATTGATTTTTCTCATATCTGCCTCCTGCAAAGAATTTAGAACAATATAATCCACTCTTCAACCTTTGTCAAGAGGATTTTAATTTTTTTACAAATTATTTTAAGGGCTATAT
>WFPG01000173.1 GCA_015487755.1 Acidobacteriota bacterium | reverse complement strand
TGAATGAAGAATCCCTGAACATGCTAATTAGCAAAGGCGAGCTGACAAATAAATAACCTTTTAATCAATGTAAAGAAAGGAGGTGGCAAAAAAAATTTGATTTCCCCCTTGACTTTGTTTATAAATGAATTATGGATTGTGGGTGTTGAGGTTTAATAAGTTAAATGATTGATAAAATAATAATCAAAGGGGCAAGGAATCACAATTTAAAAGGGATTGATTTATCCATACCAAAGAACAAACTTGTCGTAATCACAGGGCTATCAGGCTCAGGCAAGTCTTCTTTAGCATTTGACACAATCTATGCCGAAGGGCAGAGAAGGTATGTTGAATCTCTTTCCGCTTATGCAAGGCAGTTTTTAGAGCAGATGGAAAAGCCTGATGTTGATTTAATTGAAGGGCTTTCTCCCGCAATTTCAATTGAACAGAAGACCACTCACAGAAACCCCCGCTCAACAGTTGCAACAGTAACCGAGATTTACGATTATTTAAGAATTTTATTCGCAAGGGCAGGGGAGCCTCACTGTTATAAGTGCGGAAAGCCTATTGAAAGGCAGAGTGCTTCCGAAATTGCCGAAAGGCTGTCAAGTTTGCCTGATGGCACAAGGCTTTCTGTCTGTGCACCCCTTGTCAGGGGGAAAAAGGGAGAGTATAAAAGCCTGTTTAAGGCACATCTTCAAAAAGGGTTTACAAAGGCTTATGTTGACGGGGAATTATTTTCCCTTGAAGAGCCCCCTGAACTTGACAAAAACAAGAAGCACTTTATAAGCCTTGTAATAGACAGAATTAAGGTTTCAAAGGAAAATAGAAGCAGGCTTGCAGACAGTGTTGAACTTGCGTTAAAACTTTCTGAAGGGCTGGTTGAGGTTTTCAATCACAATGAAAGCAAAGCGGAGTTATTTTCCGAGCATTTTGCCTGCCCCGAGTGCGGGGTAAGTATCCCAGAGATTCAGCCGAGAAGTTTCTCTTTCAACTCCCCTCACGGTGCATGCCCAACCTGTCATGGCCTCGGGGTATTGAAAGAGTTTGACGAAGATTTGATTATTGACGAAGACAAGTCAATCAAAGAAGGGGCAATAATACCTTTCAGAAATCCCGATTTGAGAATGAGAGGCGGGGTTATAAAGGCACTCTCAAATGAACTTTTGTTTGATTTAAATGAAAAGTTTAAGAATTTACCGCAACATATTCAAAAGATTATACTTTACGGATACAACAAACCTATCAAGATGCACTACGGCAGGTATTCATACACCGTAAATTACAAGGGAGTAATCCCTTATTTGAAAGAGAGGTTTGAAGAGACAAAGTCAATGTACATAAAAGAGGAGTTAAACAGGTTTACTTCCGATAAAGAGTGCCCTTCCTGTAAGGGAATGAGGCTGAAGCCTGAATTTCTTTCAGTTTACATTGACGGCAAAAATATTATTGAGTACACAAAACTCTCTGTGGAGCAGGCTTTAAAGGTTTTTTCAAATTTAAAGTTGTCTGAAAAGCAGAGGGTTATTGCAGAAAAGGTTTTAAAGGAGATTATTGACAGGCTTTCATTCTTAAACAATGTAGGGTTAGGCTATCTTACATTAGACAGGACTGCGGGAACTTTAAGCGGGGGAGAGAGCCAGAGAATAAGGCTTGCTACTCAAATAGGCTCAAAACTTACAGGGGTAATCTATGTGTTAGACGAGCCGTCAATAGGGTTACACCAGAGGGATAACGATAAATTGATAAATACGTTAAAAGAAATGAGGGATTTGGGGAATACGGTAATTGTTGTTGAGCACGACGAGGACACAATCTTAAACGCCGATTATGTCATTGATTTAGGCCCCGGGGCAGGGGAGCACGGGGGAGAGGTTGTTTACAGCGGAAGTGTAAAGGGGTTGTTGAGAAGTAAAAAGAGTTTGACGGGAAAATACCTTTCAGGGAAGATGAGGATTGATATTCCCGATAGGAAAAAACCTGAAACCTTTTTCACGGTCAAAAAGGCAAGGAAACACAACCTTAAAAATATTGATGTATCTTTCCCCGTCGGTCTGTTAACCGTTGTAAGCGGTGTTTCGGGAAGTGGAAAGAGCACCCTTGTTCACGAGGTTGTTGCAAAGGCTATGCAGAGGCTTTTAAGGGGGAAAAGCATTAAATCCCTTGCTTTAGACGGGATAAAAAACTACAAAGAGATAGACAAGGTAATCATAATAGACCAGTCTCCCATAGGAAGAACTCCCCGCTCAAATCCCGCAACATACACAGGGGTTTTTACTTTTATAAGGGAACTGTTCTCAAAGACGGAACTTGCAAGGGCAAGGGGTTATAAGCCCGGAAGGTTTAGTTTTAATGTAAAGGGTGGAAGGTGTGAGAAGTGTCAGGGAGACGGGCTTATTAAGATTGAGATGCACTTTCTCCCGGATGTTTACATAACCTGCGAAGCCTGTAAGGGCAAAAGATTTAACAGGGAGACATTGGAAGTAACCTATAAAGGCAAAAATATTGCCGATGTCCTTGACATGACAATTGAAGAAGCGCTTGAATTTTTTGAAAATATCCCTTCAATTAAAAGGAAATTGCAAACTTTAAACGATGTGGGGCTTTCTTATTTGAAGTTAGGGCAGCCTGCAACCACATTAAGCGGGGGAGAGGCGCAGAGGATTAAACTTGCAAAAGAACTTTCAAAGAGAAGCACGGGGAAAACATTATACATTTTAGACGAGCCAACGACAGGGCTGCACTTTGACGATGTTAAGAAACTCTTAAATGTGCTTTTTGCTTTGAGGAATCAGGGGAATACAATTATTGTTATTGAACACAACCTTGATGTAATTATGTGTGCAGATTACATTGTTGATTTAGGCCCTGAAGGGGGAGACAGAGGGGGAAAGGTTGCTTTTTGCGGAACTCCCGAAGAACTGGTAAAATGTAATAAGTCTTATACGGGAAAATACTTGAAGGAGCATATTGAAAGGAAGAAATGAACACATTCGGTCAGGTTTTTAAGGTAACAATTGCGGGGGAATCTCACGGAAAGTCAATTTCAGTTATTGTTGACGGTTGCCCAGCCGGTATTCCTTTAAAAAAAGAAGATTTTTTTGAGGATTTAAAAAGGAGAAAGGGGGGAAAAACAGGCACAACAAAAAGGGTTGAAGACGATTACCCTTTTATTGAAAGCGGTGTTTTTGAAGGCTACACCACAGGAAGCCCTATTTTGATAAGGTTCGAGAACAGGGATACCAAATCAAAGCATTACAATGACATAAAAGAATTTGCAAGGCCTTCCCATGCAGACTTTGTGGCGTACAAAAAGTACAAAGGATTTAACGATTACAGAGGGGGCGGGCACTTTTCCGGAAGGATTACAGTGGGGATTGTCGCAGCAGGGGTTATTGCAAAGAAACTTATTAAACCTATTGAGGTTAAAGCAGGCATACTTTCAATAGGCGGAAAGAAAGATTACGAAGATTTGATTGCTCAAATTGCCAAAGAAGGGGATTCTATTGGCGGTATTATTGAATGTGTCTGCAAAAATGTGCCTGTAGGATTGGGAGAGCCTTTCTTTGACTCTGTTGAAAGTGTAATATCTCACCTTGTCTTTTCAATTCCCGGGATAAAGGGGATTGAATTCGGGGCAGGGTTTAAGTGCGGGGAAATGAAGGGAAGCGAGTTTAACGACATAATTCTTGATAAGAAAGGGAAGACAAAGACAAACAATTCAGGTGGAATTAACGGCGGCATAACAAACGGAAACGATATTGTATTCAGGGTTGCGGTAAGGCCGACTGCCACTATATTTAAACCTCAACAGACAATAAACCTTAAAACCGGGGAGAGTGCTATTATTTCACCTAAAGGAAGGCATGATTCCTGTATTGCTTTAAGAATGCCTGTAATTGTTGAGGCGGTTACCGCAATTGCCCTTGCAGATTTAAAACTTCTTTCTTTAAAAGATAATCTTTTCTAACATTTTGAAAAAAAGAGTTATAATTTTAAGCGTGCAACTTTTTGGGAGATTGTTTTTACATGGTAAAAGATATTTTTGACAGGTTTACCAGAAACACAACAACATACTTTCTTTTAGTAGCCGCTATAGTGG
>WFPG01000172.1 GCA_015487755.1 Acidobacteriota bacterium | reverse complement strand
TGTTTATACTGACGGAGCATGCAGCGGCAACCCCGGCCCCGGCGGGTTTGCCGCTATTTTGCTTTACGGCGAAAAAAAGAAAGTTTTATCGGGGTATGAAAAAAACACAACAAACAACAGAATGGAATTAAGGGCAGTTATCGAGGCTTTAAAAGCAATAAAAAACAAATCTATTCCAACAATTGTTTACACTGACTCAATTTATGTCCAGAAAGGGTTGACTGAATGGTTAGAAAACTGGAAAAAGCGTAACTGGAAAAAGGTTAAAAACACCGATTTGTGGAAAGAATTGGATTTGCTTGTTAATCAATTTAAAGATATTGAAATAAAGCATATTAAAGGGCATGCGGGAAATAAATACAATGAATTGGCAGATACAATCGCTAAAAATGAAATTAAGAAAAATTACAGTGAATGAAAAGACTTTTGCAACTTTAACTTCTGGTTTAAAAGCATGTTTTTTTCTTCGTCTGTCAAAGAATCGGCAAATGTTTTCAACTTTTCGTTTATTCCGTCAATCTGTTTTTTTATGGAAAGCCTCTTTATGCTTTTTATAATTATCTTTAAATCTCCCGTAACATTGTCAACCGAAGAAATAACCTGCTTTAACTCTTCCGGGATTTCATGGGCAACATGGCCTATTACCGAATAATCAATTTCCATTAAAACCTGATAAAAAGTAAAACACGGCAAAAACTCAATAAACCCTTTTAATTCAAGTTCTATATCCTTTTTTTTCTCCGGATGAAAGGCAAGGTAACAAAGTAAAGCCTTCTCCTCTTCCGAAAACATTGCTTTACCCTTTTCCTGCTCTTTAACCGGAAATGAAGGCCTCTTTTTACCTGAAATTTTTTCCAATTCCGATAACAGGTTTTTTTCAGGAACGTCAAGCATTGTGGCAATTTCACGGACATAATACCCCTGTCTCACCCTGTCATCAACCTTGGAAACCGTTTCAAGTATTATCCTTATAGACTCAAGTTTTTCCCTTAATGATTTTGAATGAAAGTTATCTTTTTTTAAAAAGTATTTTGTCAGAAAAATGGGGATTTCAGACGCATTTTCAAGAAGTATGTAGAAACTTTCTTTCCCGTACTTTGAAACATAACTATCAGGGTCTTCCCCTTCGGGCAAATCAATTGCGTACACAAAAAGCCCTTCATTTGCAAGTATTTCAAAACTTCTTACCGCAGCCTTTAACCCTGCCTCGTCGGCGTCAAAACTTAAAAAAACCTTTGAAGCAAACCTTCTAATTAACTTTGCATGCCTTTCGGTAAATGCCGTTCCCAATGCGGCGGCAACCTCTAAAACCCCTCTTTGAAAGAGCGACGCAAAATCCATATACCCTTCAACAAGGATTACAAAATCCCTTTTTCTGATGTAATCTTTGGAAAAGTTTAGGCCGTAAAGAAGGTTTTTTTTCTCAAAAACAGGTGTGGTTGGCGAATTCAGATATTTAGGTGCATTTTCGTTTTTTTCAATTACCCTTCCGCCGAAACCTACAACCTTATCAAAAAGGTTGAAAATGGGAAACATAACCCTGTTTCTGAACCTGTCAATCCCGCCCGAAACCGTTAACCCAGCTTTGTCTATAATCTCTTTTGAAAAGCCCTTTTTTAAAAGATAATTTATTACCCCGCTTTCAGGGGCGAAACCTAATTTTAAAAAATCAATAGTTTCTTCTTCAATCCCCCTGTCAATAAGGTAATTATAAGGCTTTGTCCCTTTTTTAAGGTTTTCTTCGTAATATTTTTGGGCTTCGGCTAAAACCTCAAAAATAGCGTCTTTCTCGCTTTTATCATACCCTTCAGATGTGTATTTAATAGGGATATTGTACTTTTCCGCAAGAAATTTTACTGCCTCGTTAAAATCAAGGTTTTCTATCTTCTCTACAAAAGAGATAACATCCCCCGAAGCCTTGCACCCGAAGCAGTGAAAAAGTCCCGAATCGGGATTCACATAAAAAGAGGGTGTTTTTTCTGAATGAAAGGGACATAAAGCCCTTAACCTGCTTCCTGCCCTTTCCAGTTTTACATACTCTCCTATCAAATCTTCAATGTTTATTAGAGATTTTAACTCGTGTATAAATTCGGGAGAAAAACCCATATTCCACCTTTTTATTCAATTTCAGGTTAAAGTATAACACAGCAAAAAAGCATTGAGAAAAACAAAAAAGCCCCGCTAATGCGGGGCTGAAATTCAATGCCAAATCAGGTTAGAACAACAACCTGAAACCTAACTTACCGTAAACCCATTTGCCGTCCTGGTCACCGTAGACATAAGGAGCATCGTCCGTAAACTTGTTGTAATCAAGGACAGCCATAATGGAGAGGTCTTTTGTCAGGTAATAATAGATTTCTGTTTTTACCTGTAATACATTGAAGTCAAGGTCTGAATAGGTGTCAATTTCCGAATAGCCCTCAAAATCAAGATGAGGAATTGCCTCAATATCACCGTCCCAGTGTGTTATCGGGTCAAAGTGAGCCTTTGCATTTGAAACTGAAGCAGTTAAGTTAATTTCAACATTTTCAAAAGGCATTGAATTAAGAGACAGATAGTAGGTATTTGCAGTTGAATGGTACTCTGTTAAAGAAGTAGCGGTACCGTAATGTAACCATCCTCCGACACCGTCGGAGAGAACCGCACCGCCTCACCCGTCCATAATGGGTACGGCATACAGGGTTGTCTGTGACCCGTTTGAGTAATCGTACCCAATGGTTACAACAGTGCTGTCGTTTAACTGCACAAAGTAATCAAAACCTGCATTTTTAGATTTCAAATCCATTTTGTAGGTATTTAACTCGTCATTTTCACCGTCTCTGTAATTTGCATAAATATTCAAAGAGGAGTCACCTGTCAGATCAACAGTAAAAGAGCCTTTAATCCTGAAATCCTGATTGGGCAAAGATGTTGCTTCGCCAACCCTCTCCCTTAGGTAGTACCATAGTGTTCCGCCGCTGTAGTTATGGTAAGACTCTTCATAGATACCGTCATAATTTTCAAACGGGTGGTCTATGTCTTCATAAGAAACCTCAACAAATGCTTTAGCGCCGTCAAACTTCCCGTCGTATCTTACTTTAAAGAGGTTCTTGGTGGTTTCGGTAGAGTTATCTTCATAATTGACTATAACATTATCTCTGTCAATCTGCTGGTACCTGTATGTTAATGTTAACCTCTGGTTATTGGAGAATTTGTAAATTCCCCTTAATTTAAAGTAAGACACATCCCTGTTAAATGCCGAAAGCCTATTAAAAGCCATCGGGTCTCCGTCAACTCTCCAGTTCGGCAAATCTACAAAGTAATCATCGTTGTCAATAGTATAGTAAGAGAAATAAGCGTCGAATCTAAAGTTTTTAGAGAACTTTCTTGTGTAGCGGAAAGAACCTGCCTTGGTATCCATTTGCAAGTCAATTGCCTTATTTTTCTGAGTAGAATATAGCAATTTTGCGTAAATAGTGTCTTTCGGTGAAATTACGCTTTCAATAGATACAGCATTCTCAAACATTTCATTATCATTGTTATAGTTGGTAGGCAATCTTTCACCGCCAAAAAGTGTTCTTCCTGCAAACTCATCTATAAGCCCCCCTGTAACAGGGTGTCTGGGCAAATCAAAATACAAATCATAAACAGGAGCCTGGTTGTTGAACTTTGAATATGTTCCTTTGTAAGAAATATCTGTATTTCCTACTTTCGCGTCAGCCTTAACCCATAAGTCATATGTGAGTTCATCAGTTTTTGCCGCCTTTGAAGTAATGTGGCAGGTATCACAGTGAGAAAGGCCGTTTATTTGATGATAACCCTTTCTTGACAATGCGCTTAAACCAACCTGAACATGTTTGAAGGGGCTGTCATTGTCAATATTAAAATCAAAAACTTGGCTAAATTTTTCATAAACTGTATAGTATTCAACATCAGGGTCATAATCATCATGAAATACAAATTTCCCGCCGGGTGTGTTATTCTCGGGGTCTACCGATTCCCTTCCTTCAAGGTTGGCAAGCTTGTCATGCCCTAACCTATGGAAAAACTTGTTATAAGTGGTGGTTGATTTAAACCATGTACCGCTGTTTATAACAAGTTTAAAATTCATATCAGAATGAGACTCAACTTTGCCTTCCCATTTTATCTTTACATCGCCGTCAGTTTTTACCCACCTGAATTTTAAACTTCCCTCAGCGTGAGTAATTGCTTCATCGTATTCAGCTGCTCTGGTGCCGTCCTTTGTTACAGAACTACCGTGTGCCCCAATTTCAGCATAATTTGCGCTTTCTTTTTTGGGTTCACCGGCAAAACACCAGGCAGAAACAAACAGAATTGTGAGAACTATAATCAACTTTTTCATAATTCCCTCCTTACCTGGTTAATGCCTTGCCCTGTCCGCTTAAACCTTGGGACGGCAAATCTGTACCGTGAACCCTTGTATGACACTGGGTGCACTTGGTAGTAAACGCTCTTTTAAAAGATTGCCTGTCTGAACGAACCGTTCTGTCCGGGTGATTAGGCTCTGTTGAGACACCCTCATAACCTGGAAGCGTTGCATGGAAATGCATCTGATGACATTGTAAACAGAGGAATGGTTCGTTCTTTTTCAGCAAATTATCTGCAACTGCACCGTGAGGATTGTGGCAGATGGTACAATTTTCAGCAACCGGGGCATGCTCAAATACAAAAGGCCCTCTGTACTGAGGATGACAACTTAAGCATTTTGCATTCACCCTTTCATCCAGTTTGTTTTCTTCACTGCCGTCAAACTTATGGCAATCAATACATGCCATTTTCCCTTCTTTTACTACCGGGTGATGTGAAGGAAGCAAAAACTGAGCCCTTTCCTTTTTGTGACAGGAAATGCAGAGTTTGTTTTCTTCCTTAACAAGGCTACCCTTGTAAGCCGGCTGGTGAACTTTGTGGCAATCAGTACAGCCTACTCCGTACTCAATTACGTGTTTTTCCTTTAACCCATGCAAAACATTAGAATGGCAAGTTAAACACTGTTTGTTAAGTTTAAATTTGTTATTTTGGGGGCCATAGATTAAAGACGGGTCCTCTTGATCGGCATGTTGTTTACCGGGGCCGTGACATGCTTCGCACTTAAATTCATCACCTTTCTTGAAGTAAGTGGCGTGAAATGAGTTGCTAAAGTTTTTTACCACTTCTTCATGGCAACCAGAACATGTGTTCACTCCGACAAGACCCTTGTCGGCTGAAATTGCCAGGCTTGGGAAAAATAACACAAACCCGACAACAAGGCAAATTAACGTTAACCTCCTCATAACCTCTCCATTTCTTTTTAGAATTTAAGAAGGTTTGTACCGGAAAACCCCACCGCATTATTAAAACCACAATCTATTTAAATGATATTACGTTTATTCAAGGATTGCAATAATTTTTACCTTTATAG
>WFPG01000171.1 GCA_015487755.1 Acidobacteriota bacterium | reverse complement strand
GTAAAAGAAACAGATGCGTTTTTTTCAAAAGCAACATCTATGTCCTTATAAATCAACCTGAACTTTTTCTTAAAAAACTTTTCTAAAAATTCCATTCTTTAATCTCCAAAAGAATTGGCGGTGTAGATTTAAAATCGTAAACTTCTTCAAGTGAGTATTCTAAACTCCCTACCTTAACCTCACCTTTAAAGGTAATTATAGAAGGTCTTGAGTCTATTGTAAAATATTTAGTTAATTGATTAACGGTTTCCGAGTCAAGAAATTCATTGAGTTCAGTCATACTTTTAAAGGGCTGTTGCTCTCTTTTTTCCAGTATCTCCTTTATAGTATCCTCATCTATCCCGAACACCTTAAACATATCAGGAGAACAGGTGTTTATATCCACCTTTGAGCCTGTATCGTACATAGTAAAAATATTTCTTAACCCGGGATATTTATCCGTGCCGTAGTACATCTCAGGGGTTATGCCTTTTATTAACAACAATTCTTTAAGGTTTTCAATAGGCTTGTTTTTGGTGTAATAAGGGTAATCAAGATTGGTGTAATAGGAATCTTCCGCACCGTGAATGTTTTCAAGGTTGTCCGAGTCCTGCCAGTCTTTGATAGAAGAAATTATTGCCACCGCCTCTTCCTCGCTTTCAACATAATTTAAGAAAATCTGTTTCAGTAAGTCTTGACGGGTATTTTTAAGGGAAAGTTTTGAAGACATGGGAATTTCTTTGATTTTCACTGTAATTCCGTTTATTTCATACTCATAACTATTCTGCAATTTCTCCTCTTCAGTTAAATCGGGCAAACGCGGTTTAATCAAATGGTAGTAAATAGCCTTTTGTATAGCGCTATGAATAGTTATAAACCCTTCTGTTTTCATTTTTATAAAAGCATTGTTCCTAACATTAACCTTTACCCTTAAAGAGAGTATGGCCGATATTATGGCTATTGCGGCAACAATCCAGATAACGATTATTAAAATAGCCCCTTTTTCGTTTTTTCTATTGCAATTATTACAATAACCCACCGGAAGGACTCCCTGTTTTATTATCTTGTTTTAAATATGAAAAAACCGTGATTTCATCACCGGTTTTTAAAAAGACTTCCATTTTTATTGCAGTTATAATCTTTGACCTATTGGTTTTCTTTACATACTCGCTTTCCCAGACCCCGCCTTTTTTTCTAACCGAATCAACCACAAGGTATGAGAGTTTAAAATCTTTTATATCCTTCCATAAAACCATTTTTACAGGTTCAGGTATATTGGCATCAGGCCTGTCAAAGAAAAAAGGTGTCTCTTCCATAACAAGGTTGTTTTCACCGTCAATATAAATCCTCGTTGTTACCGGGAAATAAGGCACTTTAACAGAATAATAACTGATAAATAAAATAGAGTCTTCTTTTCCCTCAAAATACTTTTCAGGGTCTTTTACAGCCTTATACTGGTAAAGTTCATCAAGTTTTTTAGAGAGAAGGATGTACAAATTATTCAATTTATAATTTTGAGCCATTCTGTCTTCAGCCTTTTTCCAGTTTAAAACAACCCCGCTGAATATTTCAAATATAGAAACGGTAACAATTCCTGCAATGGCAATTGCAACTATAAGTTCAACAAGGGTAAACCCTTTATCTCTTCTTTTTGAATAAATGGTATGCCTCCCCCCGGTAAACCTGTTTCCCGGTTTCTTTATCAATAACGCTTATATTTATCTTCTCGGCGTCTACTCCGACTACCTTTACATCGTAGTCCTCAACAAAAGGCGCTTTTTCAAATTCAAACTTATACTTAAACCTTGTATCTTCAAACTCATAAACATCGGTATCTTCATAATCTTCCGAAGTTATCGGAAGTGCTCTTTTTCTTAAAGCCTCGGTAAAATAAAACTTCAGGTTGTAAGAGTACTTTATTGCGGAGGAAGACTTCCCCAGAGAGTAAAGGTTTTGAGAAAAGTACCTTAAAACAGCGACAGAGGCTATTGCAAGTATTGCAACGGCAACCATAATTTCAATCAGTGAAAACCCTTTTCTATTAGCCATACTATTCTTTTTTAACTTCGGTTTTACCTGAATACAGGTCTATTTGATAGGTGAAATTTTTAAAAACTACCGAAATTGTAAAAAAGGAAGCGGGAAGAACGGCAAAAGATTTCACCTTTTTGTCATCCACCTTTATTTCCTTAATTTCACCTATTTTCTTTTTAATTCTTTTACCGTTTAAAAGCAGGTTGCCGCTTTCGTTAAGTGAAAAAACCCTTGCTTTCCCGTCAAACCTTGATTGGACAAGCGCCCTTTTAAACAGAATTTCAATGTATGCCCTTTCTTTCTGCTCCTTTATGGATTCCATTCCCTTTTTAAAAGAGGGATAAACTAAAGCACTCATGACGGCGATTATAATCATCACCACCATGAGCTCCATAAAGGTAAAGCCTTTATTCCTGTTCCCAGGAAGTAATATCGGCGTTATTGCCTTCTCCACCCTCTGCTCCGTCTGCTCCGTAACTTATAATATCGTAATCCCTTCCGTCCTGTCCGGGGCATTTGTAAACATAATCGTTACCCCACGGGTCTTTAGGAACCCCTTTTTTAAGGTACGGGCCTTTCCAGTTTTTAATATTCTCCGGTTTTTTAACAAGAGCCTCAAGCCCTTCCTCTGTTGTAGGATACCTTCCGGTATCAATGTAAAACATGTCAAGTGCGCTTTCAAAAGCCGAAATCTGGTTTTTAGCCGCCGTTCTCCTTGATTCGTCCACCCTTTTGAAAAATTTAGGCGCAACGAAACCTGCAAGTAATGCAATGATTATCATAACAACCATTAACTCAATAAGGGTAAAACCTCTGTTTCTTCTTTTCATACAGCCCTCCGTTTATAGTTAAAAAGGTGTTTCATTTATAGCAAAAATAGCCATAAGCATAGAGCCTACTATAAGCCCTACCACTATACCCATAATCAAAATTAAAGCAGGCTCAAAGAGTGAGACAAAAGCCTTAATAGACTTTTTTATATTTTCCTGAAAAATCTCTCCGACTTTAAGCATCATTTTACCCAATGTTCCCGACTCTTCCCCCACCTGAATAAGGTGAACCGCAAGAGGGGGAAATATTCCAGCCTCTCTCATAGGCCTTGCCACCCCTTCTCCTTTTTTTGCCCCCTTAATAACAGGTTCAAAAGCCTCTTTTATCAAAGAGTTGGATATAATCTCTTTCACAATATTTAAAGCAGAGATAAGGGGAACGGCACTTGTAATTAAAATGCCTGCGGTGGACGCAAGCCTTGCTGTTTCAGATTCAATAACAAGCCTTTTTATTACGGGAAGTTTTAAAAGAATTTCGTCCCTTTTTCTTCTTCCCTCTTCAGTTGAAACCCATTTTTTATACCCGAACCATATTAAAGCGAAAAACAATATTATCAGCCACTTATACTTAACAAAAAAGTCCGAAATATTCATCATTATTTGAGTAGGCACAGGCAACTCCTGACCCATTGATTCAAAGATTTCCTGAAATTTCGGCAAAACATAGCCTATTAAAATTCCTACTGTTAAAATTCCCACTATCAAAAGCAAGGCGGGATAGATTAGCGAAGATATTACATATGATTTCAATTCCTCTTTTTGCCTTAAATAGTCAAGCAATTGCTCCATAACTATATCGACAACGCCTGCTGATTCCCCCGCTTTAATCATATTTACATAAAGTTTTGAAAAGAAATCGGGAAACTTCTCCATTGCATCTGCAAGGGATTTTCCCGAGTTTACATCCTTTAAAAGGGAAGATGCAATATTCCTCATTGACTCTGTTTCGGACAATTCCACCATTAAACTCAAACTTCTGTCAATAGGAAGCCCGGAACGAAGGAGAACCGCAAGTTTTTCGGTAAAAAGCAAAATATCTGAAGACTTTACCTTTTTCTTTCTTTTAAAAAGGGAAGTTATGTCAAGGTTTCTAATCCCTTCGGAAGAAATAGACTCGCTATCTGAAATTGAAATAGGGATTAAGCCGTTTGAGGCAACCTTTTTTCTTGCCTCTTCAATGGAAGAAGCCTCTATCTCCCCTTCTTTTATATCCCCTGTTTTTGTGGATGCTTTATAGTAAAATTTTGCCATATCACTCTTCCTGGGTTACCCTTAAAACCTCTTCGGGAGTGGTTATCCCCTGAATAACTTTCAAAAATCCGTCTTCTCTTAAACTTCTCATGCCCATTTTTTTTGCGTATGCTTTAAGTTTAGGGGTATCGGGTTTTTCAAGTATCATTTTCCTGACATTTTCGTCTATCATAAACAACTCAAAAATCGCTATTCTGCCTACATATCCGGTAAAATTGCATTCCTTGCAACCTTCAGCGGTGTAAACTTCAGGCAATTCCCCGAATTTTTCCGGGTCTATCCCGAAATCCAACAAATGCTCTTTTTTTAGCCTTATCTTTTTTCTGCATTTTTTACAAACCACCCTTACAAGCCTTTGAGCCAGCACGCCGATTAAGGTTGAAGAAATCAGGTAATCCTCAACCCCCATATCAAGAAGCCTTGTTACGGCACCGCAGGCGTCGTTTGTGTGCAATGTTGAAAGCACAAGGTGGCCTGTCAGCGATGCCTGAATTGCAATTTCAGCAGTCTCTTTGTCCCTTATCTCACCGACAAGGATAATATCGGGGTCTTGCCTTAAAATAGTCCTTAAACCTGAAGCAAAGGTTAAACCTACCTGCGGGTTAACATGAATCTGGTTAACCCCTTCAAGTTGGTATTCAACAGGGTCTTCAACCGTAATTATCTTTTTTTCGGGAGAGTTTAGCCTGTTTAAGACTGCGTACAATGTTGTCGTCTTACCTGAACCTGTAGGCCCTGTAACCAGAATAATGCCGTGTGGCTTTTTAATTAAAGTTTCAAACTGTTTATAAGTGTCAGGCGGAAAACCCAATTTACCTAAATCAAAAAGTTTTATACTGCCTTTATCCAATATCCTCATTACCACCGATTCACCGTGAAGGGTCGGCACCGTTGACACACGAAGGTCAATTTCTTTTCCCAGAACCCTTAAATTTATCCTTCCGTCTTGAGGAATCCTTTTTTCCGCAATATCCAACTTTGACATAATCTTTATTCTCGAAATAACCGCAGGTGCAATGCTTCTCGGCGGGTTATCAACATCGTGCAAAACACCGTCTATTCTAAATCTAATTCTTAAAACCTTTTCAAAAGGCTCAACATGTATATCGGAAGCCTTCATTTCAACCGCTTTTGAGATCATCTGGTTAACAAGCCTTATAACCGGCGCTTCCGATGCTAAGTCTTTCAACTGCTCTATATTGTCTTCGTCTATCTCCCCTAAAACACCCTCGTCAATAGCCTTTTCTTCCCCGTAAAGTTTTTTCAAAGCGTCCAGGATTTCAGACTCTACCCCTAAATAGGCAATAATATCAAGGTTTAGCAAAGTCTCCAGAGAGGCAATTGTTTCATAATCAAAAGGGTCATCCATTATAACTTCCAAAGTTGTCTCCGTCTTTTTTAAGGGAAAAATCAGTTTGTTTTTCAGAAACTCGTAAGACAAATCTTCTATTTTCGCTATATTCTCCACATCGGGAAAGTTCTCCCCGAAATATGCCTTAACTCCCGTTTGCTCCTGTAAAGCCTCAACAAGGTCTTTTTCGGTAATGTAGCCGAGGCTTAAAAGTATTTTCCCTATCTTTTGCCCGTTGTCTTTTTGAAGGATTAAAGCCCTGTCAATATCCGTCTTTTCAACCTTGCCTTTTTCAATTAAAATTTCGCCTAATTTTTTCATAACACCTCATATGACGATTTTTACACATCAATAGTTCTTAAAAATAATATCAGGATTGGTGTTTTTTTTCAAAAAAAAGAAAAAGCGGTTAGAGGATTGATTTAACTATTTCATAGGCAAGAGAGTATATTTCGGGAGATTTTGAAAGCCTCGGGCCTGCAACATTTAAAACCTGAATTTCATTTTTCTCAATAAAAGACTTTATGCTTGCAACCGCCTGCTCAACGGATAATTTTGACATATCAATTTCAAGCAAAGGCTTGCCAACTTTTTTTGCATAGTTAATTGTGTATTTCGTCCCTCTGCCGAACTTACCTTTATAAATAACAACCGTTCCGTCTGAATGCTCTATATTCTTTCTTGTTCTAACAACGTAATCCTTATTTTTTAATTCAGTTAAACTACTGTATTTAGAGGGGATTACCCCGTCTTCGGCAATTCTTCCTTTCGGAACATAGCCGCCGTAAGGGAAATTGCAATCAATAGCGGCGTCAAGAGCAGCCCTATCAACCCCTGTCTGCCCGCCTGAAACAATTTTTTTTAACATACATTGTCCTTTTGATTTTTTAAAAAAGGTTTAAATACAAAAATGGTGCCCAGGGCGGGATTCGAACCCGCACGCTCAACAGAGCACCACCCCCTCAAGATGGCGTGTCTGCCAATTCCACCACCTGGGCACGCTTCAAAAATCAGCGATAAGAATTTTATCTTAATCGCTATAGTTTTGCAAGTTATTTTTTACTATTATCTTTCTCTTTTTTGTCGGTTTTCTTCTCTGCTTCTGCTTTACTATCGTTAGCCTTTTTCTCAACAGTTTTTCCTTCTTCAACCTTGTTTTCTACTTTGCCCTTCTGCTCAGCCGCTTTCTTTTCTTCCTGTTTTTGAATAACGCTTCCTTCTTTCTTTTTAGGCTGTTCAACCTTTGTTTCTTCAATTACAGTTTTCGGATTTACAGATTGAAGAATAGACTTTCTTTCCCTTGTTTTCAAAACCGCAAGGGACAGAGATGTTACAGCAAAGATAACGGTTAATACAACGGTAGCCTTTGTCAAAAATGGAGCGGCACCTGCACCGCCGAAAACACTCTGGGAACCGCCGCCGCCTAAAGCGGACACAACATCACCGCCTTTACCGTCCTGTAAAAGGATAACAATCATTAAGAGAATAGAAACAATTACATGAATTACAAGCACAAATGTGTACAACTTTATACCTCCATACCTATCTTAATTATTTCCGCAAAAGATTGAGGCTTTAGGCTTGCTCCGCCTATTAACGCCCCGTCAATCTCGTCAACCTCAAGCAAACTCTTTGCATTTTCAGGTTTAACGCTGCCGCCGTAAAGAATCCTGATTTCGTCGGCAACTATGGAATTATACAACTCTTTTATCCTTTTGCGAATAAAAAAATGAGCATCCCTTGCAATTTCAGGGGTAGCCGTCTTTCCCGTGCCTATAGCCCACACAGGCTCATAAGCAATAATTACCCTTTTTGCCTCGTCAGGGGTTAAATTATTAAAAGCAGAATCAACCTGCTCCTTTAACACTGTTTCGGTTTTTTCGTCTTCCCTCTCTTTCAGGGTTTCCCCTACACAGAGTATGGGGATAAAGCCTTCGTCAAGCGCTTTTTTAAGTTTTTTTGCAATTAACTCGTTGGTTTCCCCGAAAATATGCCTTCTTTCACTATGGCCTAAAATTACAAAATCAACGCCTAACTCTTTTAAAAACTTTGGGGAAATCTCTCCCGTAAAAGCCCCTTTGTCCTCAAAGTACATATTTTGAGCCCCTATTAACAGCCTCTTTGTTTTGCAAACCTCAACCGCTTTGGGAATTGAGGTAAAAGGCGGGGCAATTGCTATATCAACCTTTTCATAATCCGATACAAGGTTAAAGAGTTGGTTAAAAAAATCTTCAGTCTCTTTAACCCCGTGATGCATTTTCCAGTTTCCCGCAATAAACAACTTTCTCATAATCACCTCACTTTTCCGACAACACTTCAATGCCCGGCAATTTCTTACCTGCAAGGTACTCTAACGAAGCGCCGCCTCCTGTTGAAACATGGGAAATTTTATCAAAAACCCCTGCTTTTCTCACCGCTGCGGCACTATCTCCACCCCCAATTATTGAGGTGCAATCAGATTCCGCAATAGCATTTGCAATTGCGATTGTGCCTGAAGAAAACCTGTCTATCTCAAATATTCCCATAGGGCCGTTCCACACAACGGTTTTGGCATCTTTCAACCTGTTTTTAAACAAAACTATTGTTTCAGGCCCTATATCAACCCCCATAAAACCTTCCGGGATTTTCTCGTCAAGGGTAATCTCAACTTTCCCGTCTTCTATTTTATCCGTAATGACATGGTCAACAGGCAGCAAAATGTCAATACCTTTTTCTTCAGCCTTTTTCATTAAATTCCCGGCTAATTCAACCATTTCCATTTCAAGTATTGATTTGCCTATCTCAATTCCCTTTGCCTTTAGAAAGGTATATGCCATCGCACCGCCGATTAAAATAGCGTCAACCCTGTTTAAAAGGTTTTCTATAACCGGGATTTTATCCGATACCTTTGCTCCCCCTAAAACGGCAATATACGGCTTTTCAGGATTGGCAAGCACATTTTCAAAGTAGTGAATCTCTTTTTCAACTAAGAAACCTGCTACGGGTTTTTCATACAAAGTAGGCAAAACATAAACAGAGGCATCTTTTCTATGGCATGTGCCGAAAGCGTCATTTACATATAAATCCGACAGTTTTCTTAACTCTTTAGCAAATTCAGGGTCACTTTTCTTTTCACCCTTCTCAAACCTTAAATTTTCAATTAAGAGTATCTGCCCTTCTTTTAACCCTTCCGTTTTTTTAACAACATCTTCCCCTATAACCTTTTCCGAATAGAAAACATTTTCCCCGAATTCACTTTTCAATCTTAAATAAACAGGCTTCATTGAGTATTTCTCTTCAAAACCTTCCCCTTTAGGCCTGCCTCTGTGGGATGCAAGTATTACTTTTGCCCCGTTTTCAAGAGCATATTTAATTGTAGGCAAAGCACTAACTATTCTGTTATCGTCGCTTACCACCCCGTTTGCCACGGGGACATTAAAGTCAACCCTTATAAAAACCCTTTCCCCTTTTAAGTCAAGGTCTTTTATAGTTGCTTTCGGCATTTTCCCCTCACAGTTTCATTAAGTAAACTATTAAGTCTTTAACCCTTGTTGAGTATCCCATTTCATTGTCATACCATGAGAGAACCTTAATTAAAGTTCCGTCAATCACCTTTGTAAAAGACGAATCAACGGTTGAAGAAGCCTGGCAACCGTTGTAATCAACAGATACCAACTCTTCTTCAGAGTAAGCGAGAATACCTTTTAATTTACCTTCAGCGGCTTCTTTCAGCACTTTGTTAACCTCTTCGGTTGTAGTGGGTTTTTCCACATCAAAAACAACATCAACAAGGGAAACATTCGGGGTGGGAACCCTTACCGCAAGGCCGTCAAGTTTTCCCTTTAAATGAGGAAGCACAAGCCCTACAGCCTTAGCAGCCCCTGTTGTTGTGGGTATCATGCTCATAGCGGCCGCCCTTGCCCTTCTCAAATCTTTGTGAGGAAGGTCAAGTATTCTCTGGTCATTGGTGTATGAATGAACTGTTGTAAGCCAGCCTTTTTTAACCTTAAAGTTTTCGTCAATAACCTTTACTACAGGTGCAAGGCAGTTTGTCGTGCATGATGCGTTTGAAACAATGTTAATATCCGGGGTTAAAGTATGCTCGTTTACTCCTAAAACAACGGTGTGCACCCCTTCACCCTTTGCGGGAGCGGACAATACAACCTTTTTCGCGCCCCTTGCAAGGTGAACTTCAAGGTATTTTTTCTCTCTGAAAATACCGGTTGATTCAAGAACAATGTCAACGCCGAAATCTCCCCATTTAAGGTTGTTCAAATCCCTTTCAGCAGTAACAATAATCTTTTTGCCGTTAACTATAATGCCGTCTTCAACAGCCTCTACCGTTCCGTCAAACCTACCGTGAACGGAATCGTGCTTTAAAAGGTGGGCTAAAGTAAAAGGGTCCATTAAATCGTTAATTGCAACAACTTCAATTCCGCAATCTTTATCAGCGTTAATAGCCCTGAAAACACACCTTCCGATTCTTCCAAAACCGTTAATCCCTAATTTAATAGTCATATTACACCTCTTCCTTGTTTTATATACAAAATTTGCATTCACTTAATTATAAAAGATAAAAAAGAATTTATTCAAGGATTATCCTTCTTCTTCCCTCTAATGCTTTAACCATTGTTATCTCGTCTGCATACCCTATATGCCCGCCTGCGGGAATACCGAGGGCAATTCTTGTAACAACAACTTCGCTATCCTGTAAAAGCCTTGCTATGTAAATAGCGGTTGCTTCCCCGGAAACATCAGGGTCTGTGGCAATAATAACTTCTTTAATCCCTTCGGATTTAACCCTTTTGACAAGGTAATCTATGCCTAACTCTTCAGCGCCTATGCCTTCTATAGGGGAAATACTGCCGTGAAGCACAAAATACAATCCCCTGTATTCCCCAGCCCTTTCAATTGCAAAAAAATCTTCAGGCTGTTCCACAACACAGAGTACTTTCTTATCCCTGTTAGGGGAAGAACAAACATCGCAGATATCTGTCTCTGAAAAGTTTCTGCACTTTGAACAATACTTCGTGTTTTCCACCATATCTTTTATACTTTGCGCAAGTTCAATTGAATCTTTTTTGCTCCTTCTCAAAAGAGACATTGCAAGCCTTTCGGCAGTCTTTACTCCAATTCCCGGAAGTTTCTGCAAATTTTCAATTACCCTTTTAATTCTCGTAGGATACCCTTTCATTATTCCACCAGATACTTTAATTGTTTTTTCAAATCTTCCCTATCGGATTTCTCTGCAATTGTTTTAGCAAGTTTTATTGCGTCAGGGTCTTTTGTCTCTTTAATCAAATGCAACAACAGTTCAAGCCCTTCATTGTGTTTACCAAGTTGAGAGTATGAATAAGCAAGGGGGATGGACATATTTGAAGGAAATACAAAATAACCCATCCTTGCGTACATATCTTTCAAACTCCCTAAAAAATCCACACACTTTTGATAATCTTTTTTCTGGAAATAAAGCAAACCTGCCGTGGCTATCAACTCCCTATCGGGGTTTAACTTGTCCATTATTTCAAAACCGTAATCAACAAGTTGTTCGCTTTTTTCAATGTTATCCCTTTCAAGGTAAATGCTTGCGGCAAGTTTTACCACATCAAGGTAATCTCCCCCTACTTCAAGAACCTTTTCAATTAAATTGTCTTCCTTTTCCAGCCTTCTTATCAATTCAAGGTATTCGCATAGCATTGCCTCGGAAAATTCGTCTTTCTTTTCTTCAAAAAGGGAATTAAAAAGTTCAAAAGCCTTTTCATAATCCTCTTTCAATGAATAATAAAGGATTTTTAGATAGTTTGCCGCAGGTGATTCTTTATAATCAACAACATTTTCAGCCTCTTCCAGGTTCCCCCTGTTTAAGGCTATACAAAACTTTTTAAGTTCTTCATTTTCTTCTAATTCGTTTTTTATAAAATCCGGGTAGTCTGTAGAAATTATCTCAAAGTATTCTTCGTCTCCCACATCTTCGTAAACATACTCCCTCTTTTGGCCTCTAACCACCTCCGCTTCTCCCGTCTCAATCTCCCTTATTATGTCTTCAGCCTGCTTCTTTATATCCTCGTCAATAGCATACTTAACGCATGTTTCCGCAAAACCCAATGCTTCGTCAAAATCCTCTGCTTCAAAGTATGCCTTTGCCATTTCAAGGTTTTTCAATGAAAGTTTTTCTTTGCATTCTTTAATCTTTGAGTCTATTTCGGCTACCGTGTTGTCATCGCAACCTTTTTCAAGGGCTTTTTCAAAATTTATCAAAGCATTGTAGAAATCGCCTTTATTAAAAAACTTTTCCCCCTTTTGCCTGAAATAGGTACAATCTTTCTCTTTAAACAATCCGAATAGTGACATCTCTCACCTCAACAATATTTTTCAAGTTTTAGTATAATATCTGGAACAAATATTGCAAAATAGTTTTTTAGAAATAGAGTTAGGAGGTAACATGAAGGGAAAAGGCTTGATTTTGCTGGCTTTTACGGCTTTTTTACTTATTTTAAACATGTCCTGTTCTTCGGACAATGTCTATGTTGACGGCGGAATAGTAATAGGCGGTAATGACGACTTTATATGTGATGTTTCTTCAGGTTTCAGTTTTGTTGGGACATCTATTAACTCAAAAGGGGAATGGGTAGCCGCAGGCTCAAAAGGAATAGCCTACGGAAACGGTTCAAGGTATGATTATCATATAATTTCTTTGAACACAGGCCCGGGAGAGTTTGATAAAGTTGTGTCTTTAAACGATTACGGGAATTACATTGCAGTTTTTGACACAGGGATTTTTTTCGGAGACTTAACCGGGTATATTGAACAGTTAGATTCGTCACCCCAGGGAGAATACCTTTCGGCGGCAATAAACAACAATGACCTGTGGGTTGTTTCTTCAGACCAGGGGGTATTTATAGGTGCGGGAAACCAAACCCCGGTTTTTCTGGATTATGTAGCGAACGAAGGAGAACCTACAAAGGTTGCATTAAACGACTACGACGAGTTTGTGGTTGTAGGAAGCCTTCAGGTTCTTTACGGTTATGTTGACGGGGACGGCAATGTAAACCTTTATTCAAGCGACCCTGTCTCGGTTTATTACGATATGCCGGGGGTAGATATCAATGAATTTGGAGAATTTATTGCGACAGGAAGCATTCAAACAATTACAGGCTCTGCGGCATCCGATAACCCAAAAATTGCAAAAGTTATCAGAAAAAAAGAAATTAAGGTTGACCTATCAAAATTTAAAGATATACCTATAATTGAGAGAAACAATAAAATTACAACAAAATCAAAATTAAAGGTAAGTTATCATTACACACCTATTTTTGAAAAATTTAAAACAAGAAAAGCGGTTAAAGACATAAAAGCCCTGGTTGAATACCATTCGGCAGATATTAACTATTACGGCGACATAATAGCCTCAGGATACGATTACCTCATAGTAAACGACACAAGCTATTCTCCCGTAACCGCTCAAAATGAAATGGTAGCGGTGGGCATAGACAACAACGGTAACTGGGTGGCAGTCGGTACATACGGGCTTTACTACAACAATTCAAAAATCCATAGTGTCATGAATTCTGGAGACTACCTGTCTTTTAATATGGACGAGAACGGCAACTTCATATGTGCAACAAGCAAATCTGTTTATACATATTCGTATTCAACAAACACATTGTACGACCAGGGGCCTGTAGCAGACATAAATTACCCCGTTGCGGCAGATATTAACAACAACAGATGGATAGCGGTAGGCAATTACGGAGTATTGCTCTGGAATTATTAAAACTTTAAATTTGTTGGGAATTCGTTAACCTTGAAGCAAAACAAGGTTGCGGATTCCCTTTTTGTAAATTCGGTGAAGGTAAATATTGGCTGCAATCCTTGCAAGAACAAAAGATATTGCGGCAGCATGGGCACCTATTAAGTTCATTTTTAGAAAAATTATCATTAAAACTACAATGGAAACAAATTCAACAACTGTACCGTAAGTTATATGTTTTGTTAAAGCGGCATTAACAAGTACGCTTCTCTGCCACGAAATCAATATGCTTAAAGCAGGAAGGAGTATGAGGATTGATGCCGTTTGAACGGCAAGAGGAACTAAATCGTGAGACAACCCCGCCACTTTAATAAACCAGAAATACCTTGCAGGGGTCAGCATTATAGCTGCAAGTATAAAAGATACAACTACCGAAAGCACAAAGACAAATGTTTTTAAAACAGAAAAATTTTCATTATCGTATTTCATCAAGGCTACCCCTACTTCCTGAAAAGACAAGCCCATACTTCTGAAAATAAAGATAAAAGAGGTAACTACCGGAAGAACTGCAAGAGAATCAAGGGCAAGCCTACTTTTAGCCACAAAAAAGGTAACGATGGGCTGGACACCGAGAGAGATAAATGAGGTTAAGGCAAGCGGTATATAAAAACTTATAAGGTACCCGTAATCTAACCTGAAATTGGAATCGCTCTTTAAAACTTTGTATTTTATAACGGGAAAAGTCATTATGTAGATTACAACAGCTTCAAAAACAACTGCAAATGAAAGGGCTATTGCCCCGATATAACAACCCTTTAAATTTGTAAAAGCTACAAGCAATAAACTTACAATAACAACAGTTGTTATCCTCATAACCGTGCCATAAGCAATAAGTTTCGTTTTTTTATTTGCAATTAAAATACCCTGATAAAACCTTCTAAACCCTATAGCGGCAGGCCATGGAATAAGCAAAAAAGTAGCATGATAAACAAGATGGGCAAGTTTTTCTTCAAGCCCCATCAACCTTAAAGTGAAAAAATCAAAAACAGAAGGAATTAGTATCAATCCCATTATCACGGTAATGAGAAAATTCAGGGCGAATGTGAAATTTCTTAACTTTTTGTAGGATTGTTTATTCTTTACAAGGGCTGTGGACGCAGTCATAAGCATAATAATAGGCGCTTCAACTATAAGAGCAAAAGAAAATGCTATACCGTATGCCGCAAGGTTGTACTTCGCATCTGAAAGCCTTGCTATTACCGCAGTAGTATAGGGGCCTTCAAAAGCCATCATAAGCCAGGTTAAAGCAATGGGAAACCAGAACCTGAAAATGTATCCCAGAGTAAGTTCACCTTTCTTCATAAAAATCAAATTAACATATTCCATGCAATTAGTGAACAGATAAAAACCTTGAAAGCAATAATTTATCCTATTAAAAAACTCATTCCCCACTAATCTAACCTTGACATCATCTTTTTTTTATCCAATAATTTAAACAGGTAGAAATACCTCCTTGCAATTCGGCAGGTTCCACCTGCCCTTTTTTTTGGATGGTGAGATGGAATTATTTAAAAGCCTATCCCAGATAGAACAATCATATTTAAAAGTTTTAAATCAAATGAGAAGACAGGATTTCTCTGAAAAAGAATTGGGGTTTGTTTTAAATGTGGCAAGGTTCACTTCTTCCCCTATATTACTTGCTTTTATTATGGCATGCCCCAAGTGGTACAATAGGCCTGAAGTAAAAGAAGTCCTTTCACATCATGAACTTATCCCCTCTCATCTTCAAAACTATTTTAGAAAGGTTTTAAGCGTAATAGATTTATTCAAGCAGGCTGGCCAATCCCAAAACCAGGAAGAAAAAGAAAAACTGCTTTTAAGGGCAAAACTTATAATAGACACCTTAATGGAAATTGACAGAGAATTTCTCAAAGAATACCTGACCAGGTCGTTAAACGAAAAAGGTTGTCCTGAAACAGACCAATCTTATTTTGCCAGAGTAAATGAGGTTTACGAAAATTATTTCCTTAAAGAAGAATCCCTTTCAATAGACGAAAAAACATTAGAAGAAAAGATTATTAAGGCAAAAACATCAACCGACTCAAAAGAACTTATGATTCTTGCTTTAGACCCTGACAGAAAAGTATGGGAAACCGCTATTTCAAATAGGTACCTTGAAGAAAAAGAATTATTGGAGATTTTAAACAAAACTGACAAACCTGAAGTTATAACCTTTATTTTTAATACGCCGAGATGGTTTTTTAAAGAATCGGTTAGAAAAGCGATAGAAGAACACGAGCACACACCTGAAG